>NZ_JBHVMF010000004.1:0-74615 GCF_042797055.1 Streptomyces sp. NPDC057854 | reverse complement strand
GGCCCGGGCGCCCCCCCGCCCGTTCCCTCCCCGCGGGGGGGGCCGCCGCGGCTGTCTACCCCCCCCGGGGGGGGCGCCCCCCGCCCCCGCGGGCGCCCCCACGGCCGTCCCATTCGGGAGCGCACTCGAGGTGTGCGCCCGGCGAACGGACGGTATGCGATGACGGACCAGGTCGGCACCAGAGCGCGTACGACAGCTCGCGGAGCGGCGACCGCCGCTGCGGGAGTGCTCCTGCTGGCGGGAGTCGCGGGCTGCGGCTCCCCCGGCGATGGCCCTCCACCGACCACCCCGACCTCGCGGGCGACCTCCACTGCCACCCCCGCTCCCGCGACGACCACGGGCGCGGCCGAGAGCCCCGCGACGCCACCCCGGATGATCCTGCGGGCGAAGAACGACCCCACGGCCGCGCTCCTGGCGGCCCTGCCGGGAGCCCTGGTGGTCTCCGACAAGAACTGCGTGGCGGCGAAGTCGTCGCTGGACGGACGCGTCGTCCCCCTCAGCTGGGGGTACGGCTGGACCGTCCGGATCGAGAACGGCAAGGCCGTCGTGCACGAGCCGGACGGCAAGGTCTTCGCCAAGGAAGGCGAGAAGATCACCCTGGGCGGCGGCACGTCCGGCGTGTACGCCGACCACCCCTGCGCGGCGGGCAACCAGGTCTTCGCGGTCAACAACGCCGCGACGGTGTCGGGGGGTTAGGTCCGAAGGGCAGGCCAGGCTCAAGCAGTGGCCCGGCCTGGCCACCCGCTACGACAAGACCGCCACCGTGTACCTCGCCGCGCTCCCCTCGCGACCGTCCTCATCCGGTCGGCAAGACGATCCGGAACGAACGGCCTAGCCTTCGGCCGCCGTCTTCTCCTCGGCGGTGGCCGGCTGGATGCCGGCGAGGAGGTTGAAGGCGCCGGTGAGCAGGTTGAGGCTGACGACGCCGACGACCTCGGTGATGACCCGGTCGCTCCAGCCATGCGCCCGTACCTCGGCGACGTCGGCGCCGCCGAGCGCGCTCGGTTCGGCGAGCACCTTCAGGGCGAGGCCGATGAGCGCGGCCTCGCGGGGATCGACGGAGGTGCCCTGCCGGGCCAGGGCGATGTCCGTGTCGCTCAGCCCGGCCGCCCGGCCCGCGGCCTCGTGCGCCTCGCGGCAGGTGCCGCAGCCGATCCACTCCTGGACCGCGAGCGACAGCTTCTCGCTCAGCGCGCGTGGGATCTTCACCCGCTTCATGGCGCGCGACAGGTTCAGGTAACCCTCGATGACAGCCGGGGAGTTGGCCATCGTGGACACCATCTCGCCGGCCGAGCCGTGCCGTTCGACGATGTCCGCGAGCAGTTCGCGGGCCCGGCCCTGGGCCTGGTCGGGGGTGAGCGCCGGCAGGCGGCGGGTGGGCGTGCTGGTCGTGGTCATGCGTCCTCCTCGTGATACCCGTGGGGGGTATAACGCGGGAGGGGTGGAGATCGTTCCCGGCCCACGGATCCGTGCCGGGCGCGCCCCGGTCCCCGCTCACGCGGCCCGCGCGTCCCGGGCGCGGAGCAGCAGCCGGGACGGGCCGTGGAACACCCAGTCGGGGGCGTACTTCACCTCCACGCGCGGGCGGGCCTCCGGCCGGAGCAGCGGCAGCCGGTCCAGCAGCACCGCGAGCCCGGTCTCGGCCTCCAGCCGGGCGAGCGCCGCGCCCGCGCAGTAGTGGGCGCCGAGTCCGAAGGCGCAGTGCCGGCCGCCGGCCCGCCGGACGTCCAGGACGTCCGGGTCGGCGAACCGGGCCGGGTCCCGGTGGGCGGAGCCGAGAACCGCCACCATCCGGTCGCCGCGCCGGACCGGCCGTCCGGCGAGCTCGCTGTCCCGCCAGGCCCAGCGGGTCACCATCTGCACCGGCGGGTCGAAGCGCAGGAACTCGTCCACCGCGCCCGGCAGGAGGCCCGGTTCGGCCCGGAGGTCGGCGGCCGTCCCGGGCCGCGCGAGGAGCGCGAGGACCGCCTTCCCGAGGAGCCCGGTCGTCGTCTCGTGCCCGGCGGTCATCAGATGGACGCAGGTCGCCGCGAGGACGCCCGGCGTGAGAGCCGGTTCGTCGCGGCCGGCCGACGCGAGCGCTCCCATCAGGTCGTACGGCGCCCCGCGCGCGGCCTGCCGGGCCCGCAGCTCCGCCGTGAAGTACCGCTCCAGTTCGTCGGCCGCGACGTCGGCGCGGGCGAGCCCCGCCGGCGAGCGGTCGCCCCGCGTGCCGCCCGCCTCCTGGAGCGCCAGCGCCCGCTCCCGGAACCACGGCCACAGCCCCGGCTCCACCCCGAGCACCCGCGCGATGACGAGCAGCGGGAACGGCGCCGCGAACTCACGCACCAGCTCGACGGCGGACCGCGCGGCGAGCGGCCGGGCCAGCTCCTCCGCGATCGACCGCACGGCCGGCCGCAGCCCCGCCACCGCACCGGTCCCGAGCGGCGGCCCCACCCGGGCCCGCAGCCTGGTGTGCAGCGGCGGATCGAGGAAGACCAGCCAGTTCTCAACGACCCGCCGCAGCGTCTCGTACCCCTCCGGTATCGGCGCCGCCCGCCCGTCCAGCGGCGACCGCCGCCGATAGGCCCGCTCCGCCAGCACCCGCGCCGCCTCCGCGTACCGGAAGAGGTACCACGTGGTGAAGCCCGCCCCGGCGCCGCCCGCGCCGCCGGACGGCCGGACCGCGTGGACCGGGTCCCGCTCCCGGTAGCGCCGGTAGACCGGGTACGGATCGGCCAGGTCCAGCCGCCCCGGGTCGAACGGCGGCAGTTCCTCCGCGCCCGTCACGCTCCGCCTCCCTTCCGCGGTCCGCGCACCAGGTCGGCGAGGCCGCCCGGGTCACCGGGCGGACGGTCTCCGCACCAGGCGACGTGCCCGTCCGGGCGCACCAGCACGTACGGGTGCCCGTACCGCCGCGCCACCGCCCCGCCGGGCGGCGGCTCCCACACCCGCAGCGGCATCCGCCGGTCGGCGAAGGCCCGCACCAGTCCCTCGGGACTGCCGGGACCGAGCCGCAGCAGCACGAACCCGGGGCCGAAGAGGTCCAGCGTGGACCGCCCGGGCGCCAGCCACACGTGCGGGGCCCGCCCGCCGGGCACGGCCGCCCGCTGCCACGCCGGCTCGCCGTCACCGCCCGCGCTACCGGAAGCGCCGACCGGCGCACCGCCGGACGCGCGGGGCGCTCCGGTGTCCGGGCCGCCCGCGATCACCGGCGACCGGTACCGGTGGGCGAAGTGGGCGTCGGGGGCGTCGAACTCCCGCCCCGGGTCCGAGGCGGCGATCTGCCGCCCGAGGGCGGCACGGGCCGCCGCGCCGCGCGGCGAGTCCTCCAGGAGCGCCGGCGCGAGGCTCCGGTCGAGGGTGCGGCGGAGGTTGCGGTGGCTCTCCTCCAGGCCGGCGACCGCGACCGGGCGGCGCTCGGTCGCGTAGCTGTCGAGCAGGCCGGGACCCGCCCAGCCGGCCAGTTCCGCCGCGAGCTTCCAGCCGAGGTCGGCCGCGTCGCCGATCCCGGTGGCCAGGCCGAAGCCGCCCGACGGCGAGAGGGTGTGGGCGGCGTCGCCGGCCAGCAGCACCCGCCCGTCCCGGTAGCGGTCGGCGACCCGGTGGGTGAGGTGCCACTCCGTGTCCGCCAGGATCCGCACCGGCACGTCCACGGCGAGCGCCCGCCGGACCGTCCGCAGCGCGTCGGCCGGGCCCGGCGGGCAGGTCAGCCGGTACAGATCGGTGCCGTCCATGGCGCGCAGCGGATAGCGCAGCCCGCCCGGCTCGGTGACGAAGTGGACCAGCGCCGCCCGGCCGCCGAGGCGGGCGGCGAGCCCCGGCGCCCGGAAGAGGACGTTCCGCAGGGTGCGGGTGGCGTGCCGCTCCGGCACCTCGATCCCGCACGCCTTTCGCACCGGGGAGGCCGCCCCGTCGCAGCCCACCAGATACCGGGCCCGCACCACCGTCCGTACCCCCGCCGCGTCGCTCAGCGAGGCCCGCACCCCGTCGGGCGCGGAGGTGAAGCCGGTCAGCCGGGTGCCGAGCCGCACCGGGCCGTCCGGCCGCACGCCGAGCCGCCGGGTCAGCAGCGGGACGAGCCAGTGCTGGGGGCAGATCGCCTCCGGCTCCGGGGTGTGCGCGGGCAGCGGCCGGCCCGCGGTGGTGCCGTACCGCAGCCGGTGCAGCTCGTGCCCGCCGACCGCCGTCACCCACGCGACGTCCAGGGTGTGCCCGGGCGGCCAGCCCGCGTCCCGGATCGCGTCCGCCACGCCCCAGCGGCGGAACAGCTCCATCGCCCTCGGCCCCACCGTGGACACCTTGGGGTGGGCGATCCGCCCGTCGCCGGCCTCGACCAGCAGGAACCGGACCCGCGCCGGGCCAGGTCGAGACCCAGCGCGAGTCCCACCGGCCCGCCGCCCACGACGAGGACGTCCGTCTCCTCCTCGGGCCCGCCCGCCGCCGCGCGGACCGCGCCTCCCGTCACCGCCGTCATCGGCTCATCGCCTCCCCTCCGCGGCGAAGTACTCCGCGTACCAGGCCATCAGCTCCGGCACCCGGCCGGGGACGCCCGGGCACTCCCGGGCCATCGCCGCCAGGTGCCGGAACCGCATGGCGAAGCCGCGCCGGGCCACGTCGGGCCGGGCGATGTGCACCGGAGGCTCCTCCAGCTCGAACGAGGGGCCCGCCGTCCGCCCCCGCCACCCCGAGTCGAGGGTGACGAGGAGTTCCGCGAGCGGCCGCATCATCCCGGTCATCACGTCGATCGACGCGTTCATCAGCCGCGAGCGGCGCAGGCTCGCGTCCGGGCTCTCGCCGAAGTGCTGGACCATCAGCTGGAGCATCAGGAAGTAGCTGCGGTTGAAGAGCCGCAGCACCTGGAGGGCGTGCGCGTCGAGGACGGCCGCCCGGCCGGGATGGGCGGGGTCCGCCGTCGGGTTCCGCAGCGCCGGGTGGGCGGGCTCCCACGGCGGTCCCTGCCCGCGCGGCCCGTCGGTCCGTTCGGTCATGAGGAGTTCGGCGAGCCGCGTGAAGGTCTCGTGGTGCGAGGGCCCGCCGTCGCCCGGCGCGTCGAGCACCCCGCCCTCGCCCTGCTCGGTGACGAAGTCGATCGCGAACAGCGCGCTCGACAGGTCGTCCACCTCCAGCTGGTAGTCCGGGTGGACCGAGTCGACGGCCGCGCCCAGGAAGAGGTGGTGCTCGCCGCCGCCCCGCCCGCGCTCCACGAGGAACAGGTCGGGCACCCGGGTCAGCCCGTCCCGGATCGCCGCGTACAGCTCGCTCGGCGAACCGAACGGCGCGCCCGCGCGGGCCCCGGCCCCGCCGGGACTCCCGCCGGGGTCCGCGCCTCCCGCGAGCCGTTCCGGCCGCTCGATGGCGATGAACCGCTGGAGGCTGCCGAGGTGCAGCGGCTCCAGGGCGAAGTCCAGCGACAGCGGCAGCCGTCCCGGCGTCCCGAAGTCGAGCGCCGGCACGTGGAACGGCTCGCCCATCGCCGTCAGCACGTTGTTGACGACCAGGAAGTGGACCATCTCCTCGCGGGCCACGTCCAGCAGGCCGTCCCGGATCCCCTTCGCCAGGGTCTCCCCGCCGTCGCCGCAGGCCAGCCGGAGCTGCCGGGGCGTCCACACCCCGCTGCGGACATAGGAGAACCCGGTGCCGTGCGTCGGGACGGTCCACGCCGCGTACAGGTACTGGAGCGAGGTCGCCAGCTCCACCGTGACCGCCTGCCACAGCGCGGCGCGCAACTGGGCCCGGGTGGTGATCCGCGGCCCGGCCGCACGGCGCGGCGCCGGAGCCGCCGGAGTCTGCGGCCGCGCACCGGCCGTGCCCAGGGCCCGCAGGTGGAGCAGCAGCAGCCGCGCCTTCGGCAGCGTCAGGTCCCTGGTCGGCGGCATGTAGTAGGTGCGGTCCTTGTTCGCCGGATCGCACATCTGCCAGACGAGCCGGGCGTACGTCTCCACCTTGCAGCGGTCCGCCAGGCTGAACACCTCGTCCCGCATGAACGGGAACAACTGCTCGTAGTACGCGAACACCTCGCGGTGCAGCAGCTCGAAGCCGACCTCGGACGGCAGGACGGCGTCGAGGTGCCAGTCGTCGGGCAGCACCCGCACGGCGGCCGTCCCCGCCCACGCCCAGAACCCCAGCTCGTCGCCGTCGTCGTAGCAGCCGGCCGCCGAACCGGGCGCCGCCGGGTCGACGGGCGGCACGTCCTCGGGGCCGGTAGCGAACAGCAGCCGGGCGGTGCCCGCCCGCGCTCCCGCGACCGTGAACCGGCCGTGCCCCTCCGCGTCCGTGACGACGCGGCACCGGTCCCCGGCCGTCTCCGCCTCCGGCTCCTTCCGGTCGCCCGCCCGGCCGGCCCGGAGCCGTACCACCTGGACGTCCCCGGTCCGGGCGCGCGGTCCCGACGCCGCCGGATCCAGCGGCAGGGCCCGCGGGTTCGGGTACTGGCGGACCTCCACCGCCGCGTGCGGGGCGGGCTCGCCGCGCAGGAAGCCGCGCACCGGCACCTCGACGGCGTGCTCGTCGCCCCGCTCCACGTCCGGATGGTCGAGGATCAGCGCGGCCTCGTCGGTGAGCACCACCGTCTCCCGCTCCCGCAGCAGAACCCGGTCCGAGCCGGGCCGCACCACCACGAGCCCTTCGCCGACGGCCCGCCGCGCCGCCCCCTCCGACGCCACGGGCACGGTCGCCACCGCCCCGCCCCGGAACCCGGCCGGCAGCACCGCCACCGTCAGCCCCGACCGCGCCGTCCGCACCTCCAGGGCCGCGCCGGCACCGCCGCCGGCACGCGCGTACGGCTCGTTGACGACCACCGTCTCCGGACCGACCCGCACCGCGCACGGCCCGGGCCCCTCGGGGTCGGCGCCGTCCGCCCCGTACGGGACGAGCAGCCGGCCGGCCGGATGACTGCGCGGCTCCCCGGGGCTCCACGGCGCCACCACCCCGGCGAGCCGCCACCGGCCCGGCGCGTCCCCCGGACCGCCTCCCGCGTCCGGCGCGACGCCGCGGGCCTCCAGGGTGAACTGCACGAGCAGCGCCCCGCCGTCCCGCTCCGCCACCGCCGCGCGCAGGGCCCGCACGGCGGGGGAGTCCACCGCGCCGGACGGCCAGTCGAGCCCGTCGTCCGCCCCGGCCACGCACTGGTGGAGCGATCGCGCCACCGGCCGGAACCCCTGCCAGCGCGGCGGCATGAAACCGCTCAGACCGCCCAGGCACACATAGCCGGCGTCATGCGACCTGCCCTCCCGCCCGAACGCGAACCGGCCGCCCATCAGCGTCGTCGTCCACGCCGACGCCGGATCCACGTCGAAGACCCGCGCCCGGTTCACCGTCGTGCCCAGATACGGGTTGTGATGGCCCCACAGGTCCACCGACCGGCCCACCAGCGGGTCCGACCGGTCCACCCGTCCTGCCGTCCGCTCCACCCCGGTGACCCGCGCCTCCCACACCAGGTGCCCGTTCCCCGAGAAGTGCCCGCCGCGCGCCCCCGGCTCCGCCAGGTGCGCGTGGTAGTCGGCGGCTGGCCCGGACACCCCGAACGGCACCGCGGGAGCATCTCCGTCGTCGCCGCGCAGCGCCGTGTTGGTGGCCAGGTCCACCAGACCGGACCGCGGGCCGGTCGGCAGCCGGGTCAGCGCCGTGCCGGCGAAGTACACCCGGGGCAGGTCGAAGACGCTCATGCCGCCTCCAGCCCGGCCGGCACCGCCGCACCCCGCCACGGCCCGTCCCGTCCGGGCCCGTCCCGCAGCCGCTCCTCCCGGGCGATCAGCTCCACCGCTGTCAGCGCCGACTCCACCGCGCCCTCGATCCACGCCGGTTCGGCCGCGCAGTGCTCCCCGGCGAAGAACATCCGCCCCTGCGGGCGCAGCGCCCGCAGCCGCTGCTCCTCCCGGTCCGCCGGGTCCGCGCCCCAGCGGATGGTGCAGCCGCCCCGGGTCCACGGGTGGCCGCCCCAGGCCAGACTGGCGACCCCGCGCACCATCCCGCGCCGCAGCAGCTGCGGATGCATCCGGCCCAGCTCCTCGACGACCGCCCGGTGCCGCTCCGGCGCCGGCATGCCGCCGAGCACGTCGGCGTCCTCGCCGATCGTGTAGCTGGCGAGCAGCGCCGCGCCCAGCGCCGGATCCCCGGTGCCGGCGGCGCCCGCCGGCTCGGAGGACGGGTAGTACGTCTGCCGGATCCGGCCGCCGCTGAAGGAGGCGCCGCCCCGGATGCCCTCGCGCTCCCAGAACGGCTCCCGGCAGTGCACGGCGACCTTGGTGGCCGGGCAGTAGACCACCTCGCGGACCACGTCGAGCTTGTCCGCGTCGAACCCGGCCAGCGGCAGGGTCCGCAGCACCGAGAACGGCACGGTGCAGAGCACGTAGTCGCAGCGGCGGACCCGGGCCGCCCCGGCGCCGCCGAGCCGGACGCGGACGTGGTCGGCGGCGGTCGCGAAGCCGGTCGCCCGCTGGCCCAGCCAGATCGGCCCCCGGATCCGGGCGGCGAGCCGCTGCACGAGCTGGTCCATGCCGCAGGCCAGGCGGACCAGCGCGGGACTCGTCTCGGTGAGGATGTCGTCCAGGAAGCCGTCGAGCCGGCTGCCGCAGCCGGCCCGGATCCCCGGATGGGCCGCGAACAGGCCGTGCACGTCGATCCTGTCCTTGCCCCCGCCCCGCAGATGGGGCGTCAGGTCGATCGCGTCCACCAGACCGAGCAGCCGCCCGCCCAGATCGGCGCGGAGTCCGTCCCGCAGCGCGGGCGGGGCGACGGCGTCGACGACCGCCGCCAGCCACGCGCCGAACACCACCGTCTCCTCCCGGAACCCGGCGAGCCCCAGCGACGCCCGCACCTCGGCCACCAGGTGCCGCGGCGCGTCCCGCAGCCGCACGTGCCCGCCGCCGGTCGCCAGGAAGGCGTTCTCCTCCGACAGCAGCGTCCGGAACGGGCGCAGCTGGTCCGCGAGCCCGAGGTGGGCGACGTACCGCATCGTCCGGTGGTGCGCCGTCGGGATCCGCATCGCGCCGAGCTCCACGAACGGCGCGCCCTCCTGGGCCCCGAACCGGTGGGTGTGCACCCGCCCGCCGAGCCGCGGGCTCCCTTCCAGGACCTCGACGCGGAAGCCGAGCCGCTCCAGTTCGTACGCGGCGACGAGCCCGGCGATCCCGGCGCCCACCACGGTCACGGTGCCCCCGGGACGCGGACGGCGGCGCCCGGACGGCGGCCCGCCCCACCCGACGGGCGACGCGGCGGACGCGGAAGCGGCAGGGGCGGGGTACGGCGGCGGGACGGGGGGTACGGGCGGGCGGGGCTCCGGGAGCCACGGCGTGGCGGAGGCAGGGCTGGTGGACATCAGGATCCGACTCCCGATCGGTTCGTGCGCGGGGCTGGGGACGAGGGGGACGGGCGGCCGGCACCGGGGTGACGGGCGCTCAGGGCCGTACGGCGGTTCTCGTCTGCGCGGCGAGCCCCGCCAGGTACGCGCGGAGCCGGTCGACCCGCCCCAGCGGGGCGACCAGGCCCACGTACCCGTCCGGCCGCACCAGCCGCAGCTCCGCCGGATCCCCGAGCGCGGCGGCGGCCCTCCGGTCGGCGGGCGTCACCGGCAGCAGGCGTACGGGCACGGGCACGGCGGCACGGGCCGCGCGCAGCGCCCCGAGGGTGACGGCGTCGGCGCGCGCCTCCCACAGCACCAGGGACCACGTCCCGTAGGCGAGCAGCCGGTGCAGCCGCACCGCCTCCCCGGGCCGCCCCGCTCCGGGCCCCGGCTCCGCCGGCACCACCGACGCGTCCGGCATCCGGTCGCCGGCCCGCACGCCGCCGGCCCGTCCCGGCCCGGGCACGTCCACCGACAGCGGACTGGCGCGATGATGGCGCCGCAGGTCGCTCAGCCGCAGATCGAGCCGGCGCTGGAAACCGGGCCGGGCCAGCGCGGCCGGCACCGTCGCGGTGAAGGCCCGGTGCCCGAGCGGCGGCAGCGGCAACTCCATGAAGTTGAACCGCATCTCCCGGATGTACCGCAGCGCCAGCAGCCGCTGCTCCGCGTCGTACGTGTCGAGCAGGGCGTCCCCGGCCTCGCCCCGGTGCACCGCCGCCAGCTTCCAGGCGAGGTTGTGGGCGCCGAGCACGCCCACGTTCATGCCGTGGCCGCCGACCGGCGCCCAGGCGTGCGCCGCGTCCCCGGCCAGGAGGCCGCGCCCGCTGCGCAGCCGGGCGGCGACCCGGTCGCTGAACCGGGCGCGGTTCAGCCAGCGGGACGGCGCCGGCGCGAGCCGCAGACCGGGCATGCGGGCCGTCTCCGCGACCAGGTCCCGCAGCTCGTCCAGGGTCGGGGGCGCGCCGAGCGCCGGGTCGGGGTCGTCGCGGAAGCAGAAGAAGCGGTAGCCGCCGTCGGGCAGCGGGAAGACGAGCAGCGCCCGGTGCGGGGCCAGGAAGATGTGCCCGCGGCCGGGCTCCTCGGCCAGTGGCCAGCTGGGCACGGCGTTGCCCTGCACGACCTGGAGGCCGGTGCGCCGCCGCCCCTCGAAGGCGATCCCGAGCCGGTCCCGCACCACGCTGCGGGTCCCCTCGCAGCCCACGATCCACGCCGCCGCGTCCGACTCGACCCGGCCGTCCCCGTGCCGCAGCGTGAACTCGGCCCGGTCGTCGTGCGCCTTCACGTCGGTGACCTCGGCGTTCCACTCGACGCGCGTGCCCAGCCCGGCCAGCTCCTCGGCCAGCAGCCGCTCGATGACGTGCTGCTCGATGTTGAGCGGGCGGGCGAAGGCGGAGCGGGCCCAGCCGGTGGTCAGCTCGCCCAGCGGCCGGCCCCGGGCGTACACGGTCACCGCGCCCAGCTCCACCCCGTGCGCGTCCAGGGCCGCGCCGACGCCCAGCGCGTCCAGCGCCTCCCGCGCCCGCGCCCACAGCACCAGCGCCCGGGCCTCCCGCTTCGTCTCGGGCGCCCGGTCGACGATCCGGACCCCGAGGCCGAGCCGGCGCAGCCCGATCGCCAGCGCCAGCCCGACCGGTCCGGCACCCACCACGCAGACGTCGGCGCCGCCGCCGTCCCCGCCCCTGTCCCGCTCCACGTGCACCCCTCCCGTTCGCGTTGCCGGAATCAGAGTGCGCTCCGGAAGATCAGCTTCACCAGGGCGTACGAGAGGGCGCGAGACGCACACGACCTGCGAATATCACTCCCTGTGCAACCAATGGCCTGTTTGCGTGACGGAGGGTGAAATTCGGTCATCCGTGCGTCGCCGGGAACCCCCGGCGGCCGTACAGGAGCGCCGTCCGACCGACGACGGCCTGCCGGAATCAGCCACTCCGCCACCCCGGCCCGCCCCGCCCGTCCGATGCGCACCGCGGCGGCTTCACGCCACCCGGACGCCCCGGACGCGGCGAGTCCTCGCCAGGGTCTTGGCGCCGCCTGAACCCGCCCGCACCCGCCCCAGGCCCGCACCCAGACACGCCCCCGGACGCGCCGTCGCCGGCGCGCCGGTGACCGCCGGTCCCCGCGGCTCGTTGACCGGGCATGAACACGCACCTCCCGGCTGCCCTGCTGGCCGCCCTCTTCCTCACCGCCCCCACGGCCGAAGCCACCCCGCCCGCGGCGACTCCGGTCGTGCCCGCCTCCGTACCCGTCCCGGCCGCCGCCCCCGCCGTCCCGGCCGCTCCCGCCACCACCACCGTCCGGCTCACCGTCTCCGGCCCCGCCCCCAGCACCACAGCACCGTCGCCCGAGGCCACCGCCCCGGCCGCGCCCGCCGCCCGGACCGTCACCCTCCACTGCGACCCGGCCGGCGGCGACCACCCCCGGGCCGAGGCCGCCTGCGCCGACCTGAACGCCAGCCAGGGGCGCGTCGAGCGCCCCTCCGACCGGGCCTGCACCCTCCTCTACGACCCCGTCGAGGTCCGCGCCGAAGGCGTGTGGCACGGGCGCCCGGTCTCGTTCTCCCGCCAGTACGGCAACACCTGCGAGCTGAACGCCCGCACCGGCGCCGTCTTCGCCTTCTGAGCCGAGCCCCCTGCTGACCCACGCCACGGGCGACCCACCGCACGCGCGCCGCCGGTCCCGTTCTTCCCCCTCCGGGGGGGACCGGCGGTGCGCGGCCGAACGGATGCGCCGCGCACGCCCCCCGTCGGCACCTCGGCTAGGGTGATTCGGTAGGGATTGCCCCCCGGGGCCAGGCCGATGCGTAGGTCGATGCGTGGACGCTCATCAGTCGTCACCGAGCAGGGTTCCGCAGCCGCCGCGAGCGGCCGTCGGGGACGCGGGCGTGCTCCGGGAACTGCTGCCGATCGCCCTCTGGCGCGAGGACGCCGAGGGGCGCATCGTCGAGTGGTCGCTCGCCGCGCAGGACCTGCTCGGCCACCGTCCCGAACACGTCCTCGGCCTCCCCGCGACGCCCCTGCTCGTGCCCGACGCCAACCGCGAGCTCGCCGACCGGCTCACTCGCCGCGTCCAGGCCGGCGAGACCATGGTCGGCACCCTGCCGGTCCGCCACCGCGACGGGCACACGGTCCCCATGGAGATGTGGATCGTGCCCGCCGCCGACCCCGCCGGCCGGCCCGGTGCCATGCTCATCGCCGTGGAGACCTCCGAGGTGCTGCGGATGCGCGAGAACCTCGCCGCGATGGAGAGCCTCTTCACCCAGTCGCCCATAGGGCTCGCCCTGCTCGGCCCCGATCTGCGCTTCCTGCGGGTCAACGACGCCCTCGCCCGGATGAACGGCGTCAGCGCCGCCGAACACGTCGGCCGCCGCCTCACCGAGGTGGTGCCCGGCGTCAACGCCGCCTCGCTGGAGGCCCTGATGCGGCAGGTCCTCGAGACCCGCACGCCCGTCATCGACGCCCGCAGGGTCGGCCGCACCCCCGCCGACCCCGGCCGCGACCACATCTGGTCCTGTTCCTACGCGCCCCTCGTCGACCGCGGCACCCGCTTCGGCCAGACGAGCGCCACTGCCACCGGCACCATGGCCCCCCGCACCGCCCCCGACGCGGAGCGCACCGACGGCCTCACCCGCCCCGACGGCCCGGCGCACACCGACAGCATCCGCACCGACGGCCCCACCCGCACCGACCGTCTCGCCCGTGCCGACGGCGCCGCCGACCCCGCGCGCTCCGGACGCCCGCTCGGGCTCATCGCCTCCCTCGTCGACATCACCGAGAGCCAGGAGGCGCACCTGGAGGTCGAACGGGCCCGGCACCGCTTCGCGCTGCTCTCCGAGGCCGGCGCGCGCATCGGCACCACCCTCGACCTGCGGCAGACCGGCGAGGAGGTCGTCCGCTTCCTGGTGCCGCAGCTCTGCGACTCCGCCGATGTGCAGATGCTGGAAGCCGTCCTGGAGCCCGACGACCCGGCCGCCTCCTCCCGGGGCGTGCTGCGCCGGATCGCCGCCGTCTTCCCCGAACCGGTGCCGCCGAGTCCGTTCCTCGACGCCGGCCAGACCTTCCAGCTGCCGCCGGGGTCGGCGTACGAACGGCTGGTCCTCGACGGCCGGCCCACCTTCCTCACCAACGCCGACATCCCGGTCCTCTTCCCCGGCCGCGCCGCCGAACCGCTGCGCGCGTACCTGTCGACCCGCTTCGGCTCCGCCCGTACCGTCCCGCTCGTCGCGCGCGGCCAGGTCCTCGGCGCCGTCACCGTCACCCGGCTCAAGACCCGCGAGCCCTTCGACGACCAGGACGCGGTGCTCATCGACGAGGTCGTCGCCCGCGCCGCCCTCAACATCGACAACGCCCGCCTCTACACCACCCAGCGGGCCGCCGCGCTCGCCCTCCAGCGCAGCCTCACCAACAGCGCCCTGCCCGCTGTCACCGGTCTCGAACTCACCGGCCGCTACCTGCCCGCCAGCGCGCACGACGTCGGCGGCGACTGGTTCGACGTCATCGAGCTGCCCGACGGGCGTACGGGCCTGGTGATCGGCGACGTCATGGGCCACGGCATCCACGCCGCCGCCGTCATGGGCCAGCTCCGCACCGCGGTGCGGACCCTGGCGCGCCACGGCATCCCGCCGACCGAGATGCTGCGCTCCCTCGACGCCGTCGTCGCCGACCTCGGCGAGGACACCATGGCCACCTGCCTGTACGCGGTGCACTCCCCGGCCACCGGCACCTGGACGATCGCCCGCGCCGGCCACCTGCCGCCGGCCGTGGTCTCTCCCGACGGGACGGTCTCGTTCCTCCAGGGGCCGCCCGGCACGCCGCTCGGCACCGGAGCCCACGACTTCGGCACCGAGGAGCTGCCACTGGTCCCCGGCGGACTGCTGGTGCTGTACACGGACGGACTGATCGAGGCCCGGGACCGGGACCTCGACGAGGGGATGCGCCAGCTCCGGCTCGCCCTCGGCCGGGCCGACGGCCCGCTGGACGCACTCTGCGACGGCGTCCTGGACCGGCTCCTGGAGGACCCGGCCCAGGACGACGTGGCGCTCGTCCTCGCCAGGACGACGCCCGACGGCCGGACCGGCGCGCGCCCGTCACGCTGAACGCCCATCCGGGCCGGTCAGGGGTGCAGGACCCGGTACAGGTCGCGCAGCAGGGCGATCTCGGCGCCGTGATGGAGCAGTTCCTGGTTCACCCACCACACGATCTCCAGGAACGGTTCCTCCGCGTCGCTGCCGTGCGGGTAGGTGCAGTGCCCGACCGTGTCCAGCTCCGCGTCGCCGACGGACAGCAGCGCCTCCCGCCACGCCCCGGCGGCCCGGTCGAAGTCGGCCACGGCGGTGGCGGCGTCGCCGGCCGGCCGGTAGTCGTCGCGGGTCAGCGAACGGGTGCCGTGGGTGTGGTCGGCCCGCAGTTCCAGCAGTTCGCTCAGGTGCGTGAGCCGCCAGGCGAGGGTGGTGAACGGCGGCGGCACGGGATGCGGATACGGGGCGCTCTCCCGGCCCCACGCGCCGGTACCGGTCAGCAGTGCGCCGGCCGGGCCGGGACCGTCGGCGAACCGGCGCACCGACCAGCAGCCCGGCGCCGGCTCCCACAGGTACTCGGCGTCGGTCAGCGGGCCGACCGGCACGTCCGTGCCGTTGCCGCTGTCCACCACCGGCCCGGTCAGACGGTCCGTCAGGCGCTGGCGGGCGAAGTCGAACTCGGCGAGCAGGGGCGTGAGTCGGGCGGGTATCGCCATGGGACGGCTCCGGTACGCGGGAACAGAACCCCCGTACCCTGCCACGCCGCCACCTGCCCCGCACCGCATTTACGACCCCGCCCTCCGGCCCCACGGGACTCACCGGCGCCCACGGGACTCACTGGCCCCTCACGGGACTCACCGGCCCGGCCCCCATGGGACTCACCGGCCCCCGGCGCCCCGCCGTTCCGCTCCGCCGCGGCCGATCGACTCCACCAGCGGCAGCATCCGGTGCGCGACCCGTTCGCGCAGCGCGATCTCCGTGCGGGTGCGGACCACGCCCGGCAGCTGGATCAGCCGCTGGATGACGTCCTCCAGATGGCCCGCGTCCCGGGCCACCACCCGGGTCAGCAGATCGCCGCCGCCGGTGATGGAGAACGCCTCGACGATCTCCGGCACGGCGGCGAGCGCGTCGCCGACCTCGTCGAGGTGCCCCTGGGTGACCTCCACGTGTACGAAGGCGAGCACCGGGTGCCCGAGGGCGGCGGGGGAGAGGACCGGACCCGTCGCCGTGATCACCCCGTCCCGTTCGAGCCGGTCGATGCGGGCCTGCACGGTGCCCCGGGCGACGCCGAGGACGCGGGCGTACTCCCGCACGCTGGTGCGCGGCTGCTCGATCAGGAGCCGCAGGATGCGGGTGTCGAGTTCGTCCACCGCCATGACGTGCCGGCCTCCCGTGCCGCCGGGTCGGTCCCGGCCTGATGGTCCGCCCCGGCGGGCCGATCCGCCGGAACGTCCTGACTGTACCCAGCGGCCGGGCCCCCTTCCGGAGGGGCACGTTCCGCCGGCGCACCCACCCCCGCCTAGCGCACCCCGCCCGCCCCCGGGGTCGTCCGATCGGCTGATCCCCCGGTCCGCCGGGCGGGGTCCGGCGACCATCCGCGGGGCCGACCGTACGGGCCCCGTACCGCCCCCAGGATGGAGTGCAGAGCGGGACGGCGAGACGGCCTCCCGGTCGTCCGGGCCGGTCACTCCGGTCCGCCCCTTCCGTCCGAGCCCGAGGAGTGCCCGACCATGAAGCAGATCTCGAAGCGTGCCCGTGTCCTGACCGGCGGTGCGGCCCTCGTCGCCCTCGGCGCCGGCACCTTCGGCGCGGTCTCCGCGAACGCCGCCACTCCGGCCGCCGCCCCCGCCGCCGTCGCCAAGGCCGACGTGAAGAACAAGAACACCACCACCAGCACCCACCTGACGATCGACGCCGCCACCAAGGCCGCGCAGGCGGCCCTCGACGCCGCCGAGAAGGAGAACCAGCGCGTCTCGGTCGCCGTCGTCGACCGCAACGGCAACACGATCGTCACCCTGCGCGGCGACGGCGCCGGCCCGCAGTCCTACGAGTCCGCCGAGAAGAAGGCGTACACGGCCGTCTCCTGGAACGCCCCGACCACCGAGCTGGTCAAGCGCCTGGAGCAGGCCCCCAACCTCAAGGACATCCCCGGCACCCTCTTCCTCGGCGGCGGCGCCCCCGTCACCGCGAAGAACGCGCCCATCGCCGGCATCGGCGTGGCCGGCGCCCCCTCCGGCGACCTCGACCAGAAGTTCGCCCAGGCCGGCGTCGACGCCCTCGCCAAGTAACACCCGAACCCCGGCGGCGTCCGGGCCCGCCCGCCCGGACGCCGTCGGCCCCGCTGCCCAGAGTGCCCACGCGCCCCGCTGCCCCCGCGTTCCGCGCCCCGCTGCACTCCCGGCCCCGAGGAGACCGCCGTGACCGTCACACCCCACCACCGGCTCCTCGGCGCCGCCCGCCGGGGCGACGCCGACGGCGTCCGGGCCGCGCTCGCCGACGGTGCCAGGACCGAGACTCGCGACGCGGAACTGCGTTCCCCGCTGCTCCTCGCCGTCCTCGGCGACCACGTCGACGCCGCCCGCGCGCTCGTCGCCGCCGGAGCCGACGTCAACGCCCGCGACGCCCGGCACGACACCCCCTGGCTGGCTACCGGCGCCACCGGCAGCGTCGCCATGCTGCGGGTGCTCCTCGCCGCCGACCCCGCCCCCGACTTCCGGCTGACGGACCGCTTCGGCGGCACCAGTCTCGTCCCCGCCGCCGAACGCGGCCACGTGCCGTACGTCCGCGCCGTGCTGCGCGACACCCCGGTCGCCGTCGACCACGTCGACGACCTCGGCTGGACCGCCCTCCTCCAAGCCGTCATCCTCGGCGACGGCGGCCCCGCCCACCAGAAGGTCGTCGCCCTGCTGCTCGCCGCCGGCGCCGACCCCGGACTCCCCGACGCCCACGGCACCACCGCCCTGGAGCACGCCGAGCGGCGCGGCCACACCGCGCTGGCCGCACTGCTCCGGCGTACCCCGGCCGCTCCGGCCGGACGCGGCTGAACTGGTCCACTGGCTCGCAAACGGGCCAGTGCGACGCGCGATGACCGGGCCATTGGCCCAGCCTTTCAGCGGCGATTTGAGCCAAGCGCCCGGTCGGTGGTTCCCTTGTGTGCACCAGGTACTTTCGGCGCCGCGCGCCGGGACGGCGACGAGGCCGCCCGGACGGCGGCGCCTTCGTCGTGTCCGTGCGCGCCCCACCATCCCCGGGGCAGGGCGCACGGCGGGCGAGCGGCAAGACGAGGGGGCGGCCGACCGTCGTGAAGAGGATGTTCGTGGCTCCGGATCCGGGGCTCCTGCGGCTCAGGACCAGCCTGCGCGCGGTGCTCGGCATCGCGCTCGCCGTCACCGCGGCCGAGCTGGCCGGGTTCTCGCTGACCGCGTCGATCACCGGGGGACTGGCGGCGCTGCTCGCCCTGTTCACCGTCACCGACGCCACCGTCCGCGGCCAGGCCGGCACCACCCTGCTGCTGCCGCTCGCCGGTTTCCCGGTCCTCGCGCTCGCCACCCTGCTGCACGACCACACGCTGCTGCGCGACGGCGCCTTCCTGCTGGTCGTCCTCTGCGGGGTGTACGCCCGGCGCTGGGGCCCGCGCGGTCACGCGCTCGGCATCTTCGCGTTCATGAACTTCTTCAGCACCCAGTTCCTGCACGCCGTGCCCGGCCAGCTCCCCGAGCTGTACGCGGCCGTGGCTCTCGCCCTCGCGGCGGCCGGGGCCGTACGGTTCGCGCTCTGGCCCATCGAGCGGCGCACCCCGCCGCCCGCCGCGCCCGCCCCGCTCCCCGGCACCGGCCTCGCCCGGATCACCACCCGGCAGGCGATCCAGGCCACCGCTGCCTGCGCCGTCGCGCTCGGCATCGGCCAGGTGCTCTCCGAGGAGCGCTGGTACTGGGCCGTCGGCACCACCTGGTGGATCTTCGTGAACACCGTGTCCCGCGGCGAGACCCTGGTCCGCGGCTTCCGCCGCTTCCTCGGCACCCTGCTCGGCATCGCCGTCGGCATGGTCGTCGCGCTGCCGCTGCATGGCGCCCCGCTGCCCACCGCCCTCCTGGTCGCGGTCTGCGTGTTCGGCATCTTCTACACCGCGCCGCTCTCCTACAGCTGGATGATGCTCGCCGTCACCGTCATGGCCGGACTGCTCTACGGGCTCCTCGGCGTCCTCGACCCGGCGCTGCTCGTGCTGCGCCTGGAGGAGACCGTCGTCGGCGCGGTCTGCGCCGCCCTCGCGGTCCTGCTGATCCTTCCCGTCACCACCCACGCGGTGAACGACGCCTGGATCCAGCGCGCCCTGCGGGCCGTGCACGCCGCGACCGCCGCCTCCGAGCGCCGGCTCGCCGGCGACGAGGGCGCCGACCCCTCCCCGCACGTCGCCGAGCTGGACCTGCTGCTCGGCCGGGTGCGGCTCGCGCTCGCCCCGCTGGTCCACCCGCTCAGCCCGTTCCGCGAGCGCAAGGGCCGCGCCCGCCGGGTCCTCGCGCTGCTCGACGAGTGCGCCGCCGAGGTGCGGGGCCTCGCGGCCGTCGCCGCCGACCCGGACGCCAGCCACGATGCCCGGCTCGCCGCCGCCTGCTGGCGGGTCGAGACCGCCGTCGAACGGCTCACCGCGCCCGGCCCGGCGGAGCCCGCCCCGCTCCGGCAGGCGGCCGAGCCCGAGCCCGCGCCCCACCCGGCCCCCGCCGCCCTCGGGCACGTCAGCGGCCTGGAGCGGCTGCTCGCCGCCCTCGACGAGCCGCTGCGCACCCCGCCGGGCTCCCTCGTGATCCGCTCCTGACCCGGCGCCGCCGCCGGCCGGCCCCCGGCTGATCGAACTTGGTCTAGACCGCCTGCTAACGTCGGCCCCGACACGGCCGGTCGGAGCGACCGGCCCCTGGGCAGGGGAGGCGCCCGTGGGCGGGACCGACGAGACACACGAGCACCGGGCGGAGCGGGCACGCGCCTACCTCGGCTCCTTCACCTCGGCCGGCGGCCTCGGCGTGCTCGCCGCCGACGTCGACCCGGAGACCGGCGCGCTCACCGTCACCGGCGCCACCGACGCCGTCGCCGACCCCTCGTACCTCGCCCTCTCCGGCGGCGTCCTCTACGCCGTCTCCGAGACCGAGCCGGGCGCCGTCGCCGCCCTCGCCCCCGACGGCCCCGCGCCGCGCCCGCTCGGCGCCCCCGCGCCGGTCGGCGGCTCCGGACCCACCCACCTCGCCGTCGCCGGCGGCCACCTCCTCACCGCCAACTACACCTCCGGCAGCGTCTCCGTCCTGCCCCTCGGCGCGGACGGCGTCCCCGGCCCGGCCACCGGCGTGCTGCGCCACGAGGGCGGCGGACCGGTTGCCGACCGGCAGGCCGCGCCCCACGCCCACCAGGTGTTGCCCGACCCGAGCGGACGCTGGACGGTCAGCGTCGACCTCGGCACGGACTCCGTGCGCGTCTGCGCCCTCGACCCGGCCACCGGCACCCTCCGCCTCCACCGGGAGACCGCCCTGCGCCCCGGCTACGGCCCCCGCCACCTGGCCTTCCACCCGGCCGGCGGCCACGCCTACGTGGTCGGCGAACTGGAGCCCGCCGTCACCGTCTGCCGCTGGGACGGCCGGCGCGGCGAGCTGACGCCCCTCGCGGAGATCCCGCTCGTCGACGCGGACACGGAGGGCCCGGCGTACCCCTCCGCCGTCGTCGTCTCCCCGGACGGGCGGTTCCTGTGGGTGGCCGTGCGCGGCACCGACACCCTCGCCGTCCTCGTCCTCTCCCCGTCCGGTGACGAGGCGATCCGCTCGGCCACCGTCCCCTGCGGCGGCACCTGGCCGCGCGACCTCGCCCTCGACCCGTCCGGACGGCGCCTGTACGCGGCGAACGAGCGCTCCGGCGACGTGACCTGGTTCGACGTCGACCCGGGGACCGGCACCCCGGTCCGGGCCGGCTCCGTCGAGGCCCCGGCGGTCACCTGCGTCGTTTTCGACTGACGGCCGGGCTCGGGCCGCCCCGGGCACGCCGGAGGGCCCGCACCGGACGGTTCCGGTGCGGGCCCTCGTGCGTTCCGGGCGTCAGTGCGCGGGGGCCGCGCCCTGCTGCGGGAGGCCGAGCACCGCCGCGTACTGCGACAGCACCAGCTTGCCGATGGCCGGGTACGCGCCCAGGGCCTCGGCCGCCGGGCAGCCGGCCTCCTTCGACGCCTCGTCGAGCAGGCCCTCGGCCAGCTCCGGGCCGATCAGGTACGGGGCCAGCGCCAGCTGCACCGCGCCCGCCTCGCGCAGCTGCTCGGCCACGGAGGCGATGGAGCCCTCCTGGTCGAGCGCGGCGGCCATCACCGGCACGGCGAGCCGCGCCGCGAGCAGCATGCCCGTGATGCCGGCGGCCTGCACGGCCTCCTCGCCGCCCACGGTGGCCAGGACGATGCCGTCCGCGGCCGTGGCGACGGTGAACAGCCGGGCCCGGTCGGCGCGGGCCAGGCCCGCCTCCGACAGGCGCACGTGCAGCGCCTCGGCGAGCAGCGGGTGCGGGCCGAGCACGTCGGTCAGCTCCGCGGTGTTGCCGCTGTCCATGACGGCCTGGCGGATCCGGCGCATGACGGCGCTGTCGGGCCCCGCGAGCAGCGGGACGACGATCGCGGCCGGGCCCTCGGGGGCGCCGACTTCGCGGCCGGCGGCCACGGCGATCCGGTACCGCTCCTCGCGCAGCTCCGCCGCGGCGGTCAGCACGCCGGCGAGCGTCGGGTACTCCTCGCCGTCGCCGTCCAGGAAGCCGATCGCGGCCTCCAGGCCGGGCAGCTCGGACCGGGCGATGCTCACCAGCTCGTCGGCCAGGGAGCGTATGGCGGCCGAGGGCGCGCCGGGGACGGCGAGCACCAGGGCGGGAGCGCCCTCGGGCGCCGCCGCCGGGTCGGGGCGGCGGTGCCGCCCTGACGGGCGGGGGCGCGGCATTCGTACAGGCAGGCCGTTGGCGGGCCCAGTGGGGGTGCTCATGGCGCCGCATGCTACTGGCTTTGCGGACGGGAGCGTTCGGTGAGGTGGCACCCCGCGCCTTCTGCCCCTGTATGTCCGGTCCGCCTGGCGCCGGATCGTGGACCGGCCCCCTCCGGACGCCTCCGCACCGCTCCCACCAGCGACGATGCCGGACTCCGGAGCCGGCCGGTCAGACGGTCCGCAGCAGCGCGGGGTCCGCGGGGAGCCGGATCCCGCCGCCTGCGAGGCCGGCGGCCAGCGTCACCGCCCCGTCGAGCGGGTCCCCCGCGGGGGCGACGGCCCGCACCCCGGGCAGCCGTTCGGCGAGCGCCGCCCGCAGGGGTGCGAGCAGCGGCTCGCCGAGCCTGAAGAGGCCGCCGGTCAGCGCCACCGCGGACGCCGGGCCCGGCGGGCAGGCCGCCTCGGCCGCGTCGGCGATGTGCTCCGCGGCCCGCTCGAGGATGGCCGCGGCGACCGGGTCCTCGCCCGCGCAGGCCGCGACGTCGGGCGCGAAGGCGGCGAGCACGGCCGGCCGGTCGGTGCGCGGATAGAGCGCGGCGGGCAGCCCCGCCGCCGGGCCGTGCCGCTTCTCGGCCCGGGCCAGCAGCGCCGCCGAACCGCCGCGCCGGCCGTCGTACGCGCGCATCGCGGCCTCCAGGCCGGCCCGGCCGATCCAGGCGCCGCTGCCGCAGTCGCCGAGGAGGTGGCCCCAGCCGTCGGCCCGCCGCCAGCCGGTGAGGTCGGTGCCGAGGGCGATCAGCCCGGTGCCGCCGGCGACGACGGCGCCGGGCCGGCTGCCGAGCGCTCCGGCGTACGCGGTGACGGCGTCGGCGGCGAGGGCGGTCGCCCGCACCCCCCAGGCGTCGGCGAACGCGCCCGGTAGCACGGCCCGCAGCTCGTCGCCGAGCGTCGCCATGCCGGCGGCGCCGACGGCGGCGGCGCGCACCGGCCGCCCGCCGCCGGAGCGGGCCCGCAGCGCGGCGACGGCGGGCAGCACCGACTCCAGGAAGTGGGCGGCGGAGATCCCGCCCGGCCCCGTCCGTACGGGCCCGGGCGCGTCCGCCCGGTCGAGGACCGTGCCGTCGTCGGCCCGGGCGAGCGCGACGCGCAGCCCCGAGCCTCCCGAGTCGATGCCGACGACCACGGCGTCCGCCGGTCCTGCGGGGTGCTCGCTCCGGTTGTCCACGCTCGCGACCGTCCTCACCGGGTGGGGGCTGGGGGCCGCAGTCTAGGGGCGGAGGGCGTTGTCGGTGTAGGCCGCTAGAGTGACGGACCGTGACTGCGAGACCGTTGAGCGAACTGGTGGAGCCCGGCTGGGCGAAGGCCCTGGAGCCCGTCGCGGGCCGGGTGGCCGAGATGGGCGACTTCCTGCGGCAGGAGCTCGCCGCGGGCCGGACCTATCTGCCGTCGGGGCCGAACGTCCTGCGCGCCTTCCAGCAGCCCTTCGACGACGTGCGGGTCCTGATCGTGGGTCAGGACCCGTATCCCACGCCGGGGATGGCGATCGGCCTGAGCTTCGCGGTGGCCCCGGAGGTGCGGCAGCTGCCGGGCAGCCTGCTGAACATCTTCTGGGAGATGCACACCGACCTGGGGCACCCGAAGCCGTCCAACGGCGACCTCACGCCGTGGACCCGGCAGGGCGTCCTGCTGCTCAACAGGACGCTGACCACCGCCCCGCGCAACGCGGGCGCCCACCGCAACAAGGGCTGGGAGGAGGTCACCGAGCAGGCCATCCGCGCCCTCGCCGCCCGCGGCAAGCCGCTGGTCTCGATCCTCTGGGGCCGGGACGCCCGCAACGCCCGTCCGCTGCTGGGGAATCTGCCGGCCGTCGAGTCGGCGCACCCGTCGCCGCGCTCCGCGGACCGGGGCTTCTTCGGCTCCCGGCCGTTCAGCCGGGCCAACGAGATGCTGGTCGCCCAGGGCGCCGAGCCGGTGGACTGGCGGCTGCCCTGAGCGGGTCGCCGACGGGCGGCGGGCGGCGGGAGGTTCAGATCACCGCCGCCCGGACGCAGAGCACGTCGGGCAGGTGCTCGGCGAGGAGCTGCCAGGTGTCGCCGTCGTCGGCGCTGGCGTACACCTCGCCGTTGCGGTTGCCGAAGTAGACGCCCGCCGGGTCGGCGTCGTCGGTGCAGAGCGCGTCGCGGAGGACCGTGCCGTAGTGGTCGCCCTGGGGGAGGCCCTTGTCGAGGGGTTCCCAGCTCTCGCCGGCGTCCGTGGTGCGGTAGACCCGGCAGCGGCGGTCGGCCGGGACGCGGTCGGAGTCGGCCGTGATGGGGAAGACGTACGCGGTGCCGGGGCGGTGGGGGTGCGCGGCGACGGCGAAGCCGAAGTCGGAGGGGAGCGGTCCGCCGATGTCGGTCCACCGGCCGCCGGCGTCGTCGCTGCGGTAGACGCCCCAGTGGTTCTGCAGGTACAGCCGGTCGAGGTCGCCGGCGTCCTGCGCGATCTTGTGGACGCACTGGCCGAACTCCGGGGCCGGGTCGGGCAGGAAGACGGCGGAGACGCCGTGGTTGGCCGGGTCCCAGGAGGCGCCGCCGTCCCGGCTGCGGAAGACGCCGGCGGTGGAGACGGCGACGGTCACGGCGTCGGGGTCGCGGCGGTCGGTGACGATCGTGTGCACCGCCTCGCCGCCTCCGCCGGGCACCCACCGGGAGCGGGTGGGGTGTTCCCACAGCGGCCGGACCAGCACGAAGGACCGCCCGCCGTCGTCGGAGCGGAAGAGCGCGGCGGGTTCGGTGCCCGCGTACACGACGCCGGGGGAGTGGGCGGGCGCCGGGTGGAGCTGCCAGACGCGCTCCAGCGAGGCACCGGTGTCCTGCGGGAACTTGACGGCGGGCGCGGGCGGTTCGGTCCAGGTCCGGCCCAGGTCGTCGGAGTGGAAGACGGACGGGCCCCAGTGGGAGCTGTCGCCGCCGACCAGCAGCCGCGGGGTGTCCGGCCGGGTGTCGATGGCGACCGAGTAGACGGCCTGGGCGGGGAAGTGGGGTTCGTCGAACTCCCACCGCCCGTCGCGCCTGCGGCCGATGAAGAGTCCCTTGCGGGTGCCTACGGTGAGAAGTACGTCGGGCATGGGTGCCCACCTCCAGGACGCCGTTGTCACGGATACGGGCCAGTCTGCACCCGCCCACTGACAACGGCGTCCGGAGACACCCCGTGACCGTCCGGTGACGGTCAGATCGCCCAGGCGTACTGCGGCGGCGCGGAGACGGTGGCGCCGAGTTCGCGCGCGGCCCGGCGCGGCCAGGAGGCGTCGCGGAGCAGTTCGCGGCCGAGCAGGACCGCGTCGGCCTCGCCGTTGGCGAGGATCTTCTCGGCCTGGCCGGGCTCGGTGATGAGGCCGACGGCGGCGACCGGCAGCCCGGTCTCTGCCTTGACCCGCGCGGCGAACGGCACCTGGTAGCCGGGGCCGACGGGGATCCGGGCGGGGCCGCCGTTGCCGCCGCTGGAGACGTCGAGCAGGTCGACGCCGTGCTCGCGGAGCAGCGCGGCGAAGCGGACGGTCTCGTCCGGGGTCCAGCCCGCGTCCTCCAGCCAGTCGGTGGCGGAGATGCGGAAGAAGACCGGCAGGTCCTCGGGCCAGACGGCGCGGACCGCGTCCACCACCTCCAGGGCGAGCCGGGTCCGGTTCTCGAAGGAGCCGCCGTAGGCGTCGGTGCGGTGGTTGCTGTGCGGGGAGAGGAACTCGCCGATGAGGTAGCCGTGGGCGCCGTGCACCTCGACGACCTCGAAGCCGGCCTCCCGCGCGCGGCGGGCCGCGGCGGCGAACTGGCCGACGATCTCCCGGATGCCGTCCTCCGTGAGCTCGGTGGGCACCGGGTGGTTCTCGTCGAAGGGGAGCGGGCTCGGCGCGACCGGCTGCCACGCCTCCTCGGCCGGGGCGGGGCCGCGGCCGAGCCAGGGCCGCTGGGTGGCGGCCTTGCGGCCGGCGTGCGCGATCTGGATGCCGGGGACGGAGCCCTGGGCCTTGACGAAGGAGGCGATCCGGCGCAGCGCCTCGGTCTGGGTGTCGTTCCACAGGCCGAGGTCGGCGGGGCTGATCCGGCCCTCGGGGGCGACCGCGGTGGCCTCGACGAGGATCAGGCCGGCGCCGCCGGTGGCGCGGGAGGCGTAGTGGGCGAAGTGCCAGTCGCCGGCCACCCCCGCGTTCGGCCCGAAGACCTCCGCGGAGTACTGGCACATCGGCGCCATCCAGACGCGGTTCGGGACGGTCAGCGAGCGGAGGGTGTAGGGCTCGAAGAGGGCGGCGCTCATCGGGACTCCGTTTCGGGACGGCTGGGTCGCCGGCCGTGCGGGGCCGGGCGGGATGCTCGTACGATACCCATCGTAGTACGGCGACTGTCAAACTACGAGGATCCTCGTACAATGGGAGCCCGTCCCGGCCGACCCCCGGGAGAAAGTGGAGCCGCCGCCATGACGACCGCCGCCAGCCCCCGCCTCCTGGAACACCCGGCGCGCGAGGAGATCCGCCTGGAGCCGGTGCTGCACGCGCTCTCCGACGCCGTGCGGCTGCGGATCGTGCGCGAACTGGCCGCCGCCGAGACCGAACTGGCCTGCTCCTTCTTCGTCCTCCCGGTCACCAAGTCGACGACCACCCACCACTTCCGGGTGCTGCGCGAGGCCGGCGTGATCCGGCAGGACTACCGCGGCACGGCGAAGCTGAACGGGCTCCGCCGCGCCGACCTCGACGCCCTGTTCCCCGGCCTCCTCGACACCGTCCTCGCGGCGGCCGAGGCGCAGTCCGCCCGCGAGGCGGCGCCCGGCGCCTGACCGGGCGGCCCCCGGACGGCCGCGCTCTGGTCTCGCGGAGACCGTGCCCCGGCCTCCCGGAGACCGCGCCCCGGCCGGACGGGCGGGCCGCGGTCAGAGGTCCCGCATCCGGCCGATCTCCGCCGTCTGCTGGGCGATCACGTCGTTCGCCATCTCCTCCACCTGTACGTTGTTGCCCTGGCCGAGCACCTCCGCCGCCATCGCCACGGCGCCCTCGTGGTGCGTCACCATCAGCTCCAGGAACAGCTCGTCGAAGGCCGTCCCCTTCGCCACCCGCAGCTCCGCGAGCTGCGCGTCGGTCGCCATGCCCGGCATCGTGTGATGGGCGTGCGTGCCCTGGTCCCGGGGCCCGCCGTGGGTCTTCAGCCACCCCTCCATCGCGCCGATCTCCGGCTGCTGCGCCGCCGCGATCCGCTCCGCCAGCATCCGCACCGCGGCCGATCCGGCCCGCTCCGGGGCCAGCGCCGTCATCGTCAGGGCCTGCCGGTGGTGGACGATCATCATCTGCACGTACCGGAAGTCGGCGCCGTTCGGCCGCTCGTCGGGCAGCAGGCTCGCCGCCTCCTCCGGGGAGACCCGCCGGGCCGGCTCGCCGGGCCTGCCGGGCACGACGACCGCCGCGGCGGCGCCGGTCGCGGTGGGCTCCGGGGCCGCGGTTCCGGACTCCGACTCGCAGGCGCCCAGGGCGAAGACGGCCAGCGCGGCGAGGGTCGCGGCGACGGCGGAGCGCCGGTGGTGGCGGATCAGCAACGGTACCTCCAGGGGGTTTTGCGGTACAGGGGGCTGTTCCTAGCAGGTTTTTCCGGGGAGTTGAGCAGATTCCTTCATGACATCTGTGTTGCCATCTGTTGGGATGTGCACGCCAAGGAACATACTGCCGTGGCCAGAACCGTTCACCTTTGAACGGAGAACACGGAGGACGGAGTGACTTCGTTGCCTATTCCGCACAGTCCACGGTCCCGGATCAGACGCCTCGGCACCGCCACCGCGGCGGCCGGCCTGCTCGCGGCGCTGCTCGCCACCGGCACGGCCGCCGCCACCCCCGACCCGGGGGACGCGCCGGTCCAGGCGCCGGTCTCGGCGGAGCAGGCCGCCGGGGCGCGGGCCGCCATCCAGAGCGGCGACATACCCGGCGTCGACGAGATCGTGAAGACAGACAACATCGAACTCCTGGCGAACGTCCCCAAGGACGCGCTCAAGAGCCTCAACACGGACATCGCCTTCCAGGGCGACTACGCCTTCGCGGGCAACTACGACGGCTTCCGCGTCTTCGACATCAGCGACCCGAAGGCCCCGAAGACCGTCGCCCAGGTCCTCTGCCCCGGCAGCCAGAACGACATCTCCGTCTCCGGGAACCTCCTCTTCCTGTCCACCGACTCCTCCCGCAGCGACGACTCGTGCGCCAGCACCACCCAGCCCGCCTCCGTCAAGGAGTCCTGGGAGGGCATGAAGATCTTCGACATCAGCGACGTCACCAACCCGAAGTACGTCGCCTCCGTCGAGACCGCCTGCGGCTCCCACACCCACACGCTCCTGCCGCAGCGCAAGGACGTGTACGTGTACGTGTCCTCCTACTCGCCGAACGCGGCCTTCCCGGACTGCCAGCCGCCGCACGACGGCATCTCGGTCATCAAGGTGCCGCGCGACGCGCCCGAGCGCGCCCGCGTCGTCGGCTTCCCCGTCCTCTTCCCCGGTGAGGGCCCCGACGGCGGCGGCAACCCCGGCGCCCCGACCAACCCGGGCGTCTCCAAGACCACCGGCTGCCACGACATCACCGTGCTGCCCGGCAAGGACCTCGCCGCCGGCGCCTGCATGGGCGACGGCATCCTCTTCGACGTCTCCGACCCCGAGCACCCCCGGGTGATCGACCAGGTCCAGGACAACGTCAACTTCGCCTTCTGGCACTCCGCCACCTTCAACCAGAAGGCGAACAAGGTCGTCTTCACCGACGAGCTCGGCGGTGGTGGCGGCGCCACCTGCAACGCGGCCGTCGGCCCGAACCGCGGCGCCAACGGCGTCTACGACATCACCGGCAAGGGCAAGAACCGCAAGCTGGTCTTCCGCAGCTACTTCAAGATCCCGCGCCACCAGGCCGCCACCGAGAACTGCGTCGCCCACAACGGCTCGCTGATCCCGGTCAAGGGCAAGGACATCATGGTCCAGGCGTGGTACCAGGGCGGCGTCTCGATCTGGGACTTCACCGACTCCGCGCGCCCGAAGGAGATCGGCTGGTTCGACCGCGGCCCGGTCTCCGCCACCGCCCTCACCACCGGCGGCTCCTGGTCCGCCTACTACTACAACGGACACATCTACTCCAACGAGATCGCCCGCGGCCTCGACGTCCTGAAGATCTCCGACCCGCGCACCGACGCCGGGAAGAAGGTCCGCATGGACGAGCTCAACGTCCAGACCCAGCCGGACTACTTCGAGGACTTCGGCGACCGGGACTGACCCCGGACGCCTCAGGGCATGCCGTCGGGCGGACCACCGTCCGGCGGCATGCCGCTCTCCCACGCCAGCCCGTAGCGGTGGAACAGCTCCGCCCGCAGCCGCGCCACCGGCATCGGCGCGCCCGGCAGCAGCACCGCCACCACCGCGCCCATCAGCAGCGCCCGCAGCAGCGGATAGTCCCGGTCCACGTCCTCGGAGCCGTACCGCTCCACCGTGTCCCGCAGCAGGAACGCGAGCCGCTGCTGCTCCTCGCACCGCACGAAGCCCTCGGCCTGGAGGATCCCGGCCATGTGGGTCCGCATCAGCGTCGGCCGGTCCACCGCGAGCCCCAGGATCGCGTCGATCGCCCGGGCCAGCCGCTCCGCCCCGTCCTCGGTGCGTGGCTCCCGCTCCAGTGCCTCCGCCAGCGTGAGGTGCATCAGACGGTGCACGGCGGACTGGAGCAGCTGGCGCTTGCCGGGGAAGTAGTACGAGACGAGACCCCGGGCCACCCCGGCCCGTTCGGCGATGTCGCCGAGGGTGGTGGCCTCGTATCCGCGCAGCCCGACCAGCTCGACCGTCGCCGCCAGGATCCGCTCCCGCGAACGCCGCCTCAGCTCTTCGTTGACCGATGGGCTACGCGGCGTCATGCTGGGCTCCTGCGTTGACTGGCTCTCGGCCAATATACTCAGCGTGGCCCGCCGCCCCGCCCCCGTGGCGCGACGGCGGGGAGGCCGTCCGTCCTGGGCGACACGGGGGATCGTCCAGGACGGGCGGCTTCGTCACGTCGCCTTCCCGCCGGCCCGTCCGCCGCCCGCACGGGGCCCCGCGGGGAGCGGCCGCGGGGCGGTGCTCCGGCGGTACGCGAGCACCGCGACGGCCACGCAGCACCAGCCCAGCAGCCAGCCGGCGACCACGTCCGACGGCCAGTGCACGCCCAGGTAGATCCGGGTCCAGCCGACGCCGAGCACCGAGACGACCGCGAGCCCGGCCAGGGTGCCCCAGCCGCGCCACGGCTCCCGCCCGACGACGGCGACCACCCACAGCAGCAGCCCGCAGACCACGGTCGCGGTCATGGCGTGCCCGGAGGGGAAGGCGGAGAACGCGGCCGAGTCCACCGGGTCCCGCCATTCCGGCCGGTCCCGGCCGACCAGCGCCTTCACCGCCTGCTGCACCCCGGCCGCCGCCACCACCGTCCCGGCCACCCACCAGGCGAGCCGGCGGTGTCCGGCCCTGGCGAGCAGCAGCACGGCGGCGCAGGCCAGCGCGCGCATCGTCCAGGGGTCCCACACCCAGTCGCTGAGCAGCCGGTGGGCTCTGGTGACGCCGGGGTGGGCGACCGCGCTGCGGTGCAGCGCCTCGTCGACGGCGCGGTCGAAGGTGAGCAGCGGCGACCAGCCGGCCACCACCAGGACGAGCAACAACAGGGCGAGGCCCCCGGACACCACGGCGGAAGTACGCATTCCACGATCCTGCCGGACCGGCCGCCGCGCACCGCCCCCGCGACACCAGAACCGGCCACCCTTCCGCCGGCGCCGGCTACCCGGCCTGATCCGAAAGAAACGGCCTAGCCGAGCGCGGCCAGGCCCGGGTAGAAGGCGACGAGCAGCGGGACGACCGGGACCAGTGCGGCGGTCGCGGTGAGCCCCAGGCGGTGGGTGGCGGGCAGCCGTGGCGCGGCGGTGAGCAGCCGGTCGACCCGCCGGGGGAGTCCGGCGAGCGGTCCGGTGCCGGGTGCGGCGGCGAACACGCCCCGCTCCTCGTTCAGTTCGACCAGCGCGAGCGCGATGGTGAGCCGGCCGAAGCGCCGGGAGGCCACGTCGTCGGCGGCCAGCTCGACCAGCCGGTGCATCTCCTCGCGGAAGGCGGTGAAGACCGGGATGCCGGGGAAGCCCGCGGCGAGCGCGCCGGAGCAGTGCAGCAGCCAGTCGTGCCGGGCCCGGGCGTGGCCCTGTTCGTGGGCGAGCAGCGCGTCGAGCTGGCGGCCCTTCAGCCGGCGCAGGGCGGCGGTGGTGACGACCAGCCGGGGCGTGGTCCCGGGCAGCCACCAGGCGTCGGGCCGCTCGCCCTCCAGGACGACGAGCCGGCCCGCGGCCGGTTCCTCGCCGGGCAGCTGCGGCGCGCGGACCAGCAGTTCGGCGCGGCGCTGCCGGCGGCGGGCCCGGGCCAGCCCGATCTCCCGCCCGAGCATGGCGCCCGACCACAGGCCGCCGGCCGCGAGGACCACGGCGATCACCGCCGACCAGGGGCCGCCGCCGGTGGAGAGTTCGTACGCGTCGAGCACGGCGCGCGGCGCGGGCGCGAAGACCTGCCCGCGCACGGCCTGCCAGGCCGCCGCCGCGCTGAACGTCATCGAGAGCGCGAAGCTGACCAGCACCGCGGCCACCACGCACTGCCAGACCCAGAGCGCTACGACCGGTTCTCGCTCCACCCAGAGGGCCCGGGCCAGCAGCCGGGGCGCGGTGAGAGCGGTCAGGACGCCGAGCAGGAGCAGTGCGAGGGAGACCGACATGACGTCAGCCTATGAGGGGGTGCTCCCCGGGGGTATGGCCCCGCCGGGCAAGTGACGCACGCCACGGTTTCGGCCGGTCCCGGTCCGAACGTCCGCGCGGGACAAGGGACGCAGAGGGACGCAGAGGGACGCAGAGGGACTCAGAGCGTGCAGAGCATCGCCAGCATGGCGAGCCCCATGGACAGCCGGCACACCACGGTCAGCTCCGGCCGGTTCGCCCACGCGCCGCCTCCCGCCGCCGCCACCGTCCCGGCCGCCACGGGCGCGGGTCCGTGCGGCGCGGCCGGGACGAGCCGGGCGCCGGTGCGGAGCACGTACACCCCGTAGTAGAGGAGCAGGCCGCCGGTGAGCAGGGGGATGCCGCCCGCCGTGCCCGCGCCGTGCGCCCCGTGCACCCCCTGCGCGCCGCCGCCGGCCGCCGGGGCCATCGCCAGCGCCATGTAGAGCATGGCGAGGGAGCCCACCGCGTGGTGCAGCCGGTGTCCGTCGCGGCGGGCGGCGAGCAGGTCGCCCAGGGCCACGGCGCCGAAAAGCGCCGCGTACACCGCCCAGCTCCAGGACGGCGGGCCGACGACGGCGGCGGGCAGCGCCATGGCGGCCATCCCGAAGCCCATCACCGCCTCGGCGCGCGCGGCCCGGCGCTCCGCGCCGGCGCAGGCCCGCATCCGCAGCAGGCAGTAGGCGCCGCTGGCGGCGCACAGCGCGACGAGCAGCCACCCGGACAGGGCCGGTCCGTGCACGGCACACCTCCCCCTCGACTCGTACCCCCGCCGGAAGGGTGCCCGGGGCGGCGAGCGCGCACGCGGGCGCACGGGCGCGCACAGGCGTACGAAAGGGGGTGCGGAGGCGCGCGTTAGGCTCGGAACGATCGCGCACGCCGATCCACAGCGCCCGAGGGGAGCCCCGCACGATGGACACCGCCACGCCCGTTTCCGACACCGCCGCGAGCCAGGAGCCCGGCACCGTCACGTACCGGCAGGCGGTGCTCGACGACGTGCCCGTCGTGGTGTCCCTGGTCGAGTCGGCCTACCGGGGCGACGCGAGCCGCGCGGGCTGGACGACGGAGGCGGACCTGCTGGACGGGCAGCGCACCGACCCGGAGGGCGTGGCCGCCGTGATCTCCGCCCCGGGCAGCGTGCTGCTGCTGGTGGAGCGGGACGGCGAGACGGTCGCCTGCTGCCAGCTGGAGCACCGCGGCGAGGCCGCCTACTTCGGCATGTTCGCGGTCCGGCCCGCGCTCCAGGGCGCCGGTCTCGGCAAGCGGATCATCGCGGAGGCCGAGCGGCGGGTCTGTGAGCTGTGGGACGTCCGCGAGATGCACATGACGGTGATCACCGCCCGGGAGGAGCTGATCGCCTGGTACGAGCGGCGCGGCTACCGGCGCACGGGCGAGACGAGCCCCTTCCCGTACGGCGACGAGCGCTTCGGCGTGCCCCGGCGCGACGACCTCCGCTTCGAGCTTCTGGTGAAGCCCCTGGTCTGATCCTTCCGGCGGAAGCACGTCACCACCCCCCGGCTGACAGGAAAAAATGCGGTCGGGCGGGTGTCTCACGGGAGAATTTCTCTTGCTCCTCTTGCGGTGCTCAGCCCTGCGTGGATACGGTTTCTTGACGCAAGGTTCTCCTGTGGAGGAAGAGGCATGACGGAAATTCTTGTGCAGGACGTGACCGGTGGGGCGATAGCCGCCGACAGCCGGGTGATCGACCACCCGGCGTGGGCCGAGCTCAAGAACGCCGTGGAGGAGCTCCGCGTCTGGCAGAGCGCCGACGGCTCCGTGGACCTGGACGCCGAGGGCGCGCCCGCCCGGGCCGTCGTCGAGCTGACCGTGGACCGCATGGTGTCCGCCGTCGAGCAGCTCTCCCCGCTCGTGCCGCACGACGCCGAGTACCACCGCGCGCTCGTCGCCGACCTGCGCAAGTGGTCCGACGGCGGCTTCGGCGTGCCGGACTTCCTGGACTCGCTGATGGTCTTCCACCCGGCCGCCGGCCGCGCGGACGGGCTCCAGCACCTCGTGCTCTTCCCCATGTACACGCAGAACGGCAACCCGGACCGCAACTTCGAGGCCGTCGTGCTCCGCATGGTCTGGCCCGACTGGCTGGCCGAGCTGGAGGCCACCCGCTACGACAACCCGGGCTTCTGCGGCATCACCTTCGAGGACTTCACCGCCGGGTACGACACCAACTCGGCCGTCCTCTTCCCGGAGACCGTCGCCGTCCGCGAGGTCCCCGAGCGCTTCACCTGGGGCGGCATCTTCTGCGACCGCGAGGCCGCCCGCTTCCGCAAGGTGACCGCCGCCGCCGTCGACACCCTGGGCCTGAAGCTGCCCGCGGACATCGCCGCGATGCTGGACGACCAGACCCGCTGCGAGCAGGCGTTCGTCCTCTGGGACCTGGTCCACGACCGCGCCCACAGCCGCGGCGACCTGCCCTTCGACCCGTTCATGATCAAGCAGCGCCAGCCGTTCTGGATGTACGGCCTGGAGGAGCTCCGCTGCGACCTCACCGCCTTCAAGGAGGCCGTGAAGCTGGAGGCCGAGGGCAACGAGCACGGCCGCGACGTGCAGTACGCCGTCCTCTTCGACCGGATGTTCCGCTTCCCGCTCACCGGCGACCGCAACCGCAACTACGACGGCCTGGGCGGCCAGCTCCTCTTCGCGTACCTCCACAAGAACGACGTGGTGCGCTGGACGGACAACGTCCTCACCATCGACTGGGAGCGCGCCCCCGAGGTCACCAACCGCCTCTGCTCCGACATCGAGACCCTCTACCGCGACGGCATCGACCGCCCGAAGCTGGTCCACTGGTTCAAGGCGTACGAGTTCGTCTCCGGCTACCTCGCCCCGCACCCGGGCTCGAAGTGGGCCAAGGGCCCCGACGCCCTGGACCTCTCCCTCCCGCCGCGCAAGCTCGTCGACGACGTGCTTCCCGACGAGTTTCCGCTCAGCATGTTCTTCGAGGCCCTCGCCAAGAAGATGAAGGGCGTGATCGCCGGGACCAAGGGCATCACCGCCGCGGACATGGCGGGCACCGAGCGGGCCGCCGCGTGAGCGAGGACCGCCAGGAGACGGAGGAGGCGGCACCCATGAACGCCGATTCGAACGGCGGACCCCTCGACGGGACCGTCATCGCGGTGGCCGGCGCGGCCGGCCCCGCGGGCCGGGCGGCGCTGGTCCGCCTCGCCGGCGCCGGCGCGACCGTGGTCGCCGCCGACGCCGACCCCGGGCGGCTCGCCGAGGCGGTCGAGGCCGCCCGCGAGTCCCAGGGCGCCAAGGTCGTCGGCGAGACCGTCGACCTCCTCGACCTCGACGCCACGCGCGCGTGGGTCGAGAAGACGGAGAAGGAGTTCGGGCGCGTCGACGGGCTCGTCCACCTGGTGGGCGGCTGGCGCGGCAGTCCCTCCTTCGCCGAGACCGACCTCAAGGACTGGGACTTCCTGGAGAAGCTCCTGGTCCGCACGGTCCAGCACACCTCGCTCGCCTTCCACGACGCCCTGCTCCGCAGCGGCGGCCGGGGCCGCTACGCGCTGGTCAGCCAGGTCGGCGCGCACAAGCCGCAGGCCGGGAACGCCGTGTACAACGCGGGCAAGGCCGCCGCCGAGGCCTGGACCCTCGCCATGGCCGACTCCTTCCGCAAGCTGGGCGGCGACGACGGCCCGCAGGCCGCGGCTACGATCCTGGTGATCAAGGCATTGGTGCACGACGCCATGCGCGCCGAACGCCCCAACGCGAAGTTCGCGGGCTTCACCGACGTGAAGGACCTGGCCGACGAGATCGCCGGCCTGTGGGAGCGGCCCGCCCAGGAAGTGAATGGACAGCGCCTGTGGCTGACCCCCGCGCCGTGACCGCGGCCCTCGGACCCCGGACCGACGCCCGTCGGCACCACGACCCGTCGGTCCGGGGGTTCGCGAGCGACAACTACGCCGGCGTCCACCCCGAGGTCCTCGCGGCCATCGCCCTCGCCAACGACGGCCACCAGGTCGCCTACGGCGAGGACGAGTACACCGACCACCTCCAGCGGATCGTGCACAGCCACTTCGGCCCGCTCGCGGAGGCGTTCCCGGTCTTCAACGGCACCGGCGCGAACGTGACCGCCCTCCAGGCGCTCACCGACCGCTGGGGCGCCGTGATCTGCGCCGAGAGCGCCCACATCAACGTGGACGAGGGCGGCGCGCCCGAGCGGATGGGCGGCCTCAAGCTGCTCACGGTGCCCACCCCGGACGGCAAGCTCACCCCCGAGCTGATCGACCGGCAGGCGTGGGGCTGGGAGGACGAGCACCGGGCCATGCCCCAGGTCGTCTCCATCACCCAGAACACCGAGCTGGGCACCGTCTACACCGTGGACGAGATCCGCGCCATCGTGGAGCACGCCCACGCCAAGGGCATGAAGGTGCACCTGGACGGCGCCCGGATAGCCAACGCCGCCGCCTCCCTCGACGTGCCGATGCGCGCCTTCACCAACGCAGTGGGCGTCGACGTCATCTCGTACGGCGGCACCAAGAACGGCATGCTCTTCGGCGAGGCCGTGATCGTCCTGAACCCGGACGCGGTCAGCCACATGAAGCACCTGCGCAAGCTGTCCATGCAGCTCGCGTCGAAGATGCGCTTCCTGTCGGTGCAGCTGGAGGCGCTGCTCGCCAAGGACCTGTGGCTGCGCAACGCCCGGCACGCCAACGCGATGGCGCGGCGCCTCGCGGACGGCGTGCGCGCCCTGGACGGGGTCGAGATCCTCTACCCGGTGCAGGCCAACGCGGTCTTCGCGCGGCTCCCGCACGAGGTCAGCCGCCGGCTCCAGAAGCGCTTCCGGTTCTACTTCTGGGACGAGCAGGCCGGCGACGTGCGCTGGATGTGCTCCTTCGACACCACGGAGGACGACGTCGACGCCTTCCTCCAGGCGCTGAAGGAAGAACTGGCCCGCTGAGTTCAACTGCATAGGTATGCGGTCGAGTGGAAAAAGATTGACTCCGCTCGGCCGCCTTCCTATGCTCCTGCCGCATGGAACTCGTGCAGCAGGACCCCGACATCGCCGCGTACCTCGCCGTCGGCGAGGCGGTCGACCACGACCACCCGCTCGTCCGCGCCACGGCCGACCGCATCGCGGCCGATCACCCCGACGCATACGCATACGCCGAAGCGGCCTTCGTGCACGTCCGCGACACCATCCCGCACTCCGCCGACTCCGGAGACCTCCGCGTCACCTGGCGCGCCTCCGACGTGCTGGAGCTCGGCACCGGCATCTGCTACGCGAAGTCGATCGCGTACGCCGCGCTGCTGCGGGCCCGCGGCATCCCCGCCGCCCTCTGCTACCAGCGGCTCGCCGAGGACGACGGCTCGAACCCGGTCGTCCACGGACTGGCCGCCGTCCTGCTGCCCGGCCGCGAGCGGTGGGCCCGCCAGGACGTGCGCGGCAACATCCCCGGCGTCGACGCCCAGTTCTCCCTCCACGAGGAACGGCTGGCCTGGACCGTCCGCCCCGAGTGCAATGAAGTGGATTACCCGGTGCTCTACACTGAACCGCACCCGGTCGTCCTCCACGCGCTCCGGACCGCGACCGACCGGCCCCACCTGTGGCGGACCCTCCCCACGGACCTGTGACCCCCGGCAGCAAGGAACGGCGACCATGCCCCTGACGCTCACCGTCTCCGACGAGGTGCGCGCCCTCGTCCCCGGCTTCACCCACCTCGCCCTCGAGGCCCGCGGGCTCGTCAACGGACCCAGCGACGCGACCAGTTCCGCCCTCCTCGACGAGGCCGCCGCCCGGCTCGCCGCGCGGCTCGACGGCCGCACCCCGGACCAGGACCCGCACGTCGCCGCCTGGCGCGCCGCGTACACCGCCTTCGGCGCCAAGCCCTCCCGTACGCGCAACTCCGCGGAGGCGCTGGCGCGCCGGGCGCTCGCCGACGGCGGACTGCCCCGCATCAACCGGCTCGTCGACGCCTACAACGCCGTCAGCGTCGCCCACCTCGTCCCGGTCGGCGGCGAGGACCTGCACCGCATCGAGGGCGGCATGCGGCTCGTCCGCGCGACCGGCGACGAGGAGTTCGTCACCGTCGCCGGAGGCGAGGAGACCGTCGAGCACCCCGAACCGGGCGAGGTCGTCTGGTGCGACGAGCGCGGCGTCACCTGCCGCCGCTGGAACTGGCGCCAGGGACCGCGCACCCGCATCGACGACACCACCACCGACGCGCTCTTCCTGCTGGAGTCCCTCGCCCCCATGACCCGCGGGGAACTGCTCACGGCCGGCCAGGAGCTCGCCGAGGCCCTCCAGAAGGTCAGCCCCGGCGCCCTGATCACCGTCCGCGACCCGGAGTGACCCGGGCCCGGGACTACTGCCCGGCCGCCTTCAGCTGCTCGGGCGTCGGCGCGGTGCCGCCCAGGTGCGCCGGGATCCACCACGTGTCCGCCGCGTCCTTCGGACGCACCGGATAGGCGCGCTGCGCGGCCTCCAGGAGCTCCTGCACCCGGTCGCGCAGCCGCCGGGTGATGGCCCCCGCGTACTGGTCGGCGGGGGCCTCGACCGGCTCGCCGACCCGGATCGTCACCGGGATGTGGGCGCGCTTGAAGTTCCGCGGGCGGCCCTTCGTCCAGATCCGCTGCGTCCCCCACAGCGCCATCGGCACCAGCGGCACCCCGGCCTCCTGCGCGAGCCGGGCCGCGCCCGACTTGAAGCTCTTCAGCGTGAAGGACTCCGAGATGGTCGCCTCGGGGAAGACGCCCACGATCTCGCCGGCCCGCAGCGCCTCCAGGGCGTGCTGGTACGCGTGCTCGCCCTGCGACCGGTCCACCGGGATGTGCTTCATGGCGCGCATCAGCGGCCCCGACACCTTGTGCCGGAAGACCGACTCCTTCGCCATGAAGCGCACCAGGCGCTTCTGGGGCAGCGCGGCCAGACCGCTGAAGATGAAGTCGAGGTAGCTGATGTGATTGCTGACCAGCACGGCGCCGCCGGTCCGCGGGATGTGCTCCGAACCCTGTGTGTCGATCTTGAGGTCGAGCGCCTTGAACATGGTCAGCGCGGCGCCGATCACCGGTCGGTACACGAGTTCTGCCATAGGAGAGAAACCTTTTCGTCTATGCCTGTGGGAGGGTCTCCCGGCGAAGTTACGCGGCCGTAGGTTTTCGGCTTTGGGCAGATCGTGCCGCATGTGGGCCGCTGTGACCAGTCCAGGGGGCTTCGTACGGGGAGATTCTCGTCACTCGCGGTGGTCGTGGCGGGAATCCGACGCCGCCGTGCGACGCTGCACCGGGGGAGAACAGCGCGGGAACGAGAGGGGACGGACATGACGGCGGACGGGATGCAGCGGCTCGGAACGGCCGAGCTCGGCGGCGCCGGGCTCGGCGAACGGGCCACCCTCGTCCAGTTCTCCAGCGCCTTCTGCCAGCCCTGCCGCGCCACCCGCCGCACCCTCGCCGAGGTCGCCGCCATGGTGCCGGGCGTCGCCCACGTGGAGATCGACGCCGAGGAGCACCTCGGCCTGGTGCGCGCCCTCGAGGTCACCCGTACCCCCACCGTCCTCGTGCTCGACGCCGCCGGCCGGATCGTCCGGCGGGCCGCCGGACAGCCGCGCCGGGCCGACGTCATCGCCGCCCTCGGGCGCGCCCTGTGAGCCGCCCGTCCGCGCGCCCCTGACGCGGTGACACATCTCCCACATCCCGGTACGCACTTGACCCGGGCCGTCACTCGTCGTCACCCTGACGGAGTGACCGGTGAACTCCTTCTCTACGGCCGGGCCCATGTGGACCTGGGCCGTCATGCGAGCGCGCGCTGTCCGGGCTTCTGACGCCCCCGGACCCCGCTCCATGCCGCCCCGCACGAAGGACAACTCCATGACGGTTTCGCCCGAGCTCCGTACCGTTCCCGCGATCGGCGCCCCCAGGGCCGCCTCGTCCGACCTGCTCCGCTCCGTCTTCCGCCGTCACGCCGCCGGCGTCGCCGTGATCACCGCCCACAGCGAGCGCCCCGTCGGCTTCACCGCCACCTCGCTCACCTCCGTCGCCGCGGAGCCGCCGCTGATCTCCTTCGGTGTCGGCACCGGCTCCTCCAGCTGGCCCGTCGTCGCGGAGGCCGAGCACATCGGCGTCCACATACTCGGCGACCACCAGGAGCAGCTGGCGGCCACCTTCGCGCGCAGCGGCGCCGACCGGTTCGCCGCGCCGACCCGCTGGAGCCGGGGCCCCGAGGGCGTCCCGGTGCTGGACGGCGTGCTGGCCTGGCTGGTCTGCCGGGTGGTGGCCCGGGTGCCCGCGGGGGACCACCGGATCGTGATCGCCGAGGCGGTCGCCGGGTCGCCCGACGGCGCCGGCCGTCCGCTCCTCTACCACCAGGGGCGTTTCCAGGCGCTGCGCGACTGAGAGTTCCCGTGACGGCCCTCCCGCGAGCGTTGGCCAGATCACATAGCTGAGCGCTTGCTTAATGGTCACGAACTGGGTGTACTGGCGAGTAATATCTGGTCGGGGCGTCCGGCGCCCCGACCGGAAACCCGCCCTTCAGGCGCCTATGCTGCGAGCAACAAGGCAGCCCAGTTATGACGATGCAGTAGGAGAGCCGGCGTGAGCTTGAGGATCGTTGTCTGTGTGAAGTACGTGCCGGACGCCACTGGCGACCGGAAGTTCGCCGACGACCTGACGGTCGACCGCGAGGACGTCGACGGTCTGCTGTCGGAGCTCGACGAGTACGCGGTCGAGCAGGCGCTGCAGATCGCCGAGGAGGCGGACGACGCCGAGGTCACGGTCCTCACCGTCGGCCCCGAGGACGCGCGGGACGCGCTCCGCAAGGCGCTGTCGATGGGCGCGGACAAGGCCGTCCACGTCGACGACGAGGACATCCACGGCTCCGACGTCATGGCCACCTCGCTGGTGCTCGCCAAGGCGATCGAGAAGACCGGCTACGACCTGGTCATCGCCGGCATGGCCTCCACCGACGGCACCATGGGCGTCCTCCCGGCGATCCTGGCCGAGCGCCTGGGCGTCCCGCAGGTCACCCTGCTCTCCGAGGTCAAGGTCGAGGACGGCAAGGTCACCGGCCGCCGCGACGGCGACACCGCGTCCGAGACGCTGGAGGCGTCCCTCCCGGCCGTCGTCTCGGTGACGGACCAGTCGGGCGAGGCCCGCTACCCGTCCTTCAAGGGCATCATGGCCGCGAAGAAGAAGCCGGTCGAGGAGCTGGAGCTCGACGACCTGGACATCGACGCGGACGAGGTCGGCCTGGCGGGCTCCTGGACCGCGGTGGACTCCGCCGACGAGCGTCCGGCGCGCACCGCGGGCACGATCGTCAAGGACGAGGGCGAGGGCGGCAAGCAGCTGGCCGAGTTCCTCGCGAGCCAGAAGTTCATCTGAGGCTCGCGCGAGCCCCCCAGACCGCCCCGCTCTTTCCGTTCGCAGGAGATTGAAGTCCCATGGCTGAGATTCTCGTCTACGTCGACCACGTCGACGGAGCCGTCCGCAAGCCCACCCTGGAGCTGCTGACCCTCGCCCGCCGCCTCGGCGAGCCGGTCGCCGTCGCCCTCGGCAACGGCGCCGCCGACACCGCCGCCGTCCTCGGCGAGCACGGTGCCGTGAAGGTCCTCACCGCCGACGCCCCGGAGTTCGCCGACTACCTGGTCGTCCCGAAGGTCGACGCCCTCCAGGCCGCCTACCAGGCTGTGTCCCCGGCCGCGGTGCTCGTCCCGTCCTCCGCCGAGGGCAAGGAGATCGCCGCCCGCCTCGCCGTCCGCATCGGCTCCGGCATCATCACCGACGCCGTGGACCTGGAGGCCGGCGCCGAGGGCCCGGTCGCCACGCAGTCGGCGTTCGCCGCCTCGTACACGACCAAGTCCCGCGTCTCCAAGGGCACCCCGGTCATCACCGTCAAGCCGAACTCGGCCCCGGTCGAGGCCGCCCCGGCCGCCGGCGCGGTCGAGGCCCTGGAGGTCTCCTTCGGCGAGCTGGCCACCGGCACCAAGGTGACCGCCCGCACCCCGCGCGAGTCCACCGGCCGCCCGGAGCTGACCGAGGCCGCGATCGTGGTCTCCGGCGGCCGCGGCGTCAACGGCGCCGAGAACTTCGCCGTCATCGAGGCCCTCGCCGACTCGCTCGGCGCGGCCGTCGGCGCCTCCCGCGCCGCGGTGGACGCCGGCTGGTACCCGCACTCCAACCAGGTCGGCCAGACCGGCAAGTCGGTCTCCCCGCAGCTGTACATCGCGGCCGGCATCTCCGGCGCGATCCAGCACCGGGCCGGCATGCAGACCTCGAAGACCATCGTCGCCATCAACAAGGACGCCGAGGCCCCGATCTTCGACCTCGTCGACTACGGCGTGGTGGGCGACCTCTTCGATGTCGTCCCGGTCCTCACCCAGGAGGTCCAGGCCCGCAAGGGCTGACGACCAGCGCTTCCGCAGGTCCGGGGGCCGCACGGCGAGTTTCGCCGTGCGGCCCCCGGCCGTTTCGGTCAACCATTGACGCAGATGCGGCGGCCTACTAACTTCGCTATACGGATTGTTGATTCCGTGAAGCGGAAAACAGGAGGATCAGGGATGGGTCAGCAGGAGAAGGTGTCGACGAGCCTCGCGGGCGCGGTCAGCGAGGACATCAGCGCCTCCCTCGCCGCGGTGGACGCCGAGCTCGACCGCCGCTACCCGGGCGACCCCGGCACCCGCCAGCCCGTCCACACCGTCTACGTCCCCGGCAACGTCTTCGACGCCGGCACCCTCCGCTCCTGGGGCGACCAGGCCCTCGCCGCCCTCGACGAGCACGCCCCGGACGCGGCCTCCTTCGCCGCCGTCCTCGGCCTCTCCGACGACCTCGCCGAGGACGTGTACGCCCGCGTGCGCACCAAGCTGGAGCGGGAGCCGATCGAGGACCTGCGGGTCGACTTCGAGGACGGTTACGCCGGGGCCGACGAGGACCAGGACGCCGCCAAGGCCGCGCGGCTGATCGCGGAGGCGTACGCGGGAGGCACCGCCGCCCCCTACATGGGCATCCGGATGAAGTGCATGGAGGCCGCCGTCCGCGACCGCGGCATCCGCACCACCGACGTCTTCCTCACCGGCCTGCTGGAGAACGGCGGCCTCCCCGACGGCCTCGTCCTCACCCTCCCCAAGGTCACCTACCCCGAGCAGGTCACCGCCTTCGTCCGGCTCCTGGAAGCGTTCGAGAAGGCCCACGGCCTCGACGCCGGCCGGCTCGGCTTCGAGATCCAGATCGAGACCAGCCAGTCCATCCTCGCCGCCGACGGCACCGCCGCCGTCGCCCGCATGATCGACGCCGCCGAGGGCCGCGCCACCGGCCTCCACTACGGCACCTTCGACTACAGCGCCTGCCTCGGCGTCTCCGCCGCCTACCAGGCCAGCGACCACCCGGCCGCCGACCACGCCAAGGCGATCATGCAGGTCGCCGCGGCCGGCACCGGCGTACGCGTCTCCGACGGCTCCACCAACGTGCTGCCGGTCGGCTCCACCGCCCACGTCCACGAGGCCTGGAAGCTGCACTACGGCCTCACCCGCCGCGCCCTGGCCCGCGCCTACTACCAGGGCTGGGACATGCACCCGGGCCACATCCCCACCCGTTACGCCGCCGTCTTCGCCTTCTACCGCGAGGGCTTCGAGACCGCCGCCCAGCGCCTCTCCGCCTACGCCAACCACGCGGGCGGCGACGTCATGGACGAGCCCGCCACCGCCAAGGCGCTCTCCTCCTACCTGCTGCGCGGCCTCCAGTGCGGCGCCCTCGACACCGCCGAGGTCGACGCCCTCACCGGGATGACCCGCGCCGACCTGGAGCGGTTCGCCGCCCCGCGCCGCGGCGACCTCACGGCCGGCGCCGGCCGCTGACCACCGGGCCGCCCGCTCACACGCGCGGCGGCGGCACCTCGCCCGACCCCCGGGCGAGGAGCCGTGTCCCGATGACCACCCGGCGGGGCGCCTCGGCCGCCCCGCCCAGGCGCCGGAACAACTGCTGCGCGGCGGTCCTGCCCAGCGCCGCCGGATCCTGCGCGACCACCGTGACGCCCAGGACGTCGCCCAGCTCCACGTCGTCGAAGCCGACCAGCGCGACCGGCGGGCCGCCGTCCCGGGCGGTGCGCGCGGCGAGCGCCCGCACGGCGGTGACGGTGACCCGGTTGTTCCCCGCGAAGACCGCCGTCACCGGCTCCGGCCCGCCGAGCATCCCCGCGAGCGCCGCCGTCACCCGCTCCGGGTCCGTGGGACCGGGTGCCACCCATCGCTCGTCGACCGGCAGCCCCGCGTCCGCCATCGCCGCCCGGTAGCCGCGCAGCCGCTCGGCCGCGGTGTGGATCCGCGGCCGGTCACCGACGAAGCCGATCCGCCGGTGCCCGTGCGCGATCAGGTGCGCCACCCCGTCCCGGGCCCCGCCGAAGCTGTCGGAGAGGACCGCGTCCGCGTCGAGGAGACCGGCCGGCCGGTCGGCGAAGACCGTGGCCACGCCCGCCCGGATCTCCGGCTCCAGATAACGGTGGTCGTCCCCGGCCGGGATCACTATCAGGCCGTCCACCCGGCGCGCGCACAGCGCCAGCGCCAGTTCCTGCTCACGCGCCGGGTCCTCCGCGCTGGAACCGTTGATCAGCAGCGTGCCGTGCTCCCGCGCGACCTCCTCGACGGCCCGGCCGAGCTGCCCGTAGAACGGGTCGGCCAGGTCCTCCAGGACGAGCCCGATCGTCGCCGTGCGGCCCTTGCGCAGCACCCGCGCGCTGTCGTTGCGGCGGAAGCCGAGCGCGTCGACGGCGTCGCGCACCCGCCGCTCCGTCTCCGGCGTGACGCCCGGCTCGCCGTTCACCACCCGCGACACGGTCTTGAGGCCGACGCCCGCCCGCGCGGCGACATCCTTCATCGTGGGCCGGTTGCCGTAGCGGGGCTCGGGGCGGGGGGTCTCGGCCACGGTGCGGGGTTCCTCCGTACTGGGGTGCCGGCGGGCGAACGCCGGCGGATCATGCGCCTCGGACCGAGCATAGAGCGTGGATAACGTTGTCGAAGCGGGCGCGGGCGCATGGGGAGCGGCGGTCGGCGGTACGGGCCACGGGGCCGCCGCGCGGCCCCGTGAGAACCTACGTCCATGCCCTCCGCAGCCCTCTCCGCCCCCGCCCCCGCGTCCGCCCCCGCCGGGGCCCCCGGCTCCGGCCCGGTCGTCGCGCTCGACATCGGCGGCACCAAGATCGCCGGGGCGCTGGTGGACGCCGGGGGCCGGATCCTGGCCCGCACCCGGCGGGCCACCCCCGCGCGGGAGGACGCCGAGACGGTGCTGGGCGCGGTCGCGGAGGTGCTCGACGCCCTCGCGACCTCCCCGTCCTGGGACGCCGCCGAGGCCGTCGGCATCGGCAGCGCCGGACCGGTCGACGCCGCCCGCGGCACGGTCAGCCCGGTGAACGTGCCCGGCTGGCGCGACTTCCCGCTGGTCGAGCGGGTCCGGGGGCTCACCGGCGGCCGGCCGGTCACCCTCGTCGGCGACGGCGTCGCCATGACCGCCGCCGAACACTGGCTCGGCGCCGCCCGCGGCCACAGCGACGCCCTCGGCCTGGTCGTCTCCACCGGTGTCGGCGGCGGCCTCGTCCTCGGCGGCCGCCTCCACCCCGGCCCCACCGGCAACGCCGGCCACATCGGCCACCTCAGCGTGGAACTCGACGGCGACCCCTGCGCCTGCGGCGGCCGGGGCTGCGTCGAACGCATCGCCGCCGGCCCGCACCTGGCCCGCCACGCCCTCGACCAGGGCTGGCGACCCGGGCCCGACGGCGACGCCTCCGCCGCCGCGGTGGCCGCCGCCGCCCGCGCCGGGCATCCGGTCGCCGTCGCCGCCTTCGAACGGGCCGCCCGGGCCCTCGCGGCCGGCATCGCCGCCACCGCGCACCTGGTCGAGGTCGACGTCGCGGTCGTCGGCGGGGGAGTGGCCGCGGCCGGCGACGTCCTCTTCGTCCCGCTCCGGCGCGCCCTCGCCGACTACGCCACGCTCTCCTTCGCCCGCGGGCTGACCGTCGTCCCCGCCGCCACCGGCACGGACGCGGGCCTCCTCGGCGCCGCCGCCGCGGCCCGCGCCGCCGGGCGCTGAGCCGCCCCGGGCGGCGCGCTCACCCGCGTACCGGCGGGGCGGGCTCCGGTCTGCGCTGCTCCACCACGACCAGGAAGGCGTCGGACGCCAGGTCCATCACCACCCGCGCCGGCACGCCCTCCTCGCGGCACGCGCCCGCGAACTCCTCGGCGGGCCAGTGCCCCCGGGGCCCGCCCGCCGGAAACCGCTCCAGAACCGTACGATCCATCTCCGCACCCCCTCGTGCTGTGGTGCCCAACGACCGGAAGGCCCGAAGCGTTACGGCTCGGCCCGGACGTGTGTTCGTGGTTTTCGTGGCAGGGTGTTGCGGGCAAGCCACAGGGGGCCGTCGATGAGGGGGGAATCGTGATCGTCTGGATCAACGGTGCGTTCGGCGCGGGGAAGTCGAGCACGGCGCGCGAACTGGTCGGACTGATCCCGCACAGCACGCTGTACGACCCCGAGGCGACCGGCGCCGAGGTGCGCCGGCTCCTCCCCGCCAAGCGCCTCGCCGAGGTGGACGACTACCAGGACCTGCCGCTGTGGCGCCGGCTCGTCGTGGACACCGCCGCCGCCCTGCACGCCGAGGTCGGCGGGGTGCTCGTCGTCCCGATGACGCTGCTGCGGCAGGAGTACCGGGACGAGATCTTCGGCGGCCTCGCCGCCCGCCGCATCGACGTCCGGCATGTGCTCCTGGCACCGGAGGAAACGATCCTGCGGACGCGGATCGACCAGCGCGCCGAGTACGGCGACCCGGACGTCGACGCCGCCGTCCGCCGCTGGTGCCACGCCCACGTCCCCGCCTACCGGGACGCCGCCGCCGGCTGGCTCGGCACCGACGCCCACGCCGTCGACAACTCGGCGCTCACCGCCGCCGAGACCGCCCGGGCCGTCGCCGACGCGGTCCGGGACGGCCTCGCCACGCCCTGCGGCATCGTCCAGACCCCGGAACCGACCCGCGAGACGCTGGCCGCCGGCGTCCTCCTCTTCGACGACCAGGACCGCTTCCTGCTCGTCGACCCCACCTACAAACCCGGCTGGGAGTTCCCCGGCGGCGTCGTCGAGTCCGGCGAACCGCCCGCCCGCGCCGGCATGCGCGAGGTCGCCGAGGAGATCGGCCTGGAACTCGACGCCGTCCCCCGGCTGCTCCTCGTGGACTGGGAACGGCCCCAGCCACCCGGCTTCGGCGGCCTCCGGCTGCTCTTCGACGGCGGCCGGATCGCCCCCGCCGACACCGCCCGGCTCCGGCTCCCCGGCGCCGAACTGCGCGCCTGGCGCTTCGTCACCGAGGAGGAGGCCGCCGGCCTCCTCCCGCCGGTCCGGTACGACCGCCTCCGCTGGGCCCTGCGCGCGCGGGAGCGCGGCACGGTGCTCAACCTGGAGGCGGGCGTCCCGGTCGGCTGACCGCCCGGCGTCAGAGCGCCACGGGCCCGGCCGCCGCCGCTGCCGCCAGCCGCTCCGCCGTGTTCTCGGTGACCGCGGGCCCGTGCCCGCAGCACAGCACCGACGGCCGCAGCTCCGCCAGCCGCCGCATCGACTCCAGGGCCCGTGCCCGGTCCACGTGGAACACGCCGAAGGTCACCCCCTGGACCGAGGCCACGACGTCGCCCGCGAACAGCACCCCGTGCCGGGGGAGGTGGACGGCCATCGACCCCGGGGTGTGCCCGGGCACGTGCACCGCCACCGCGCCGTCCCCGAACCCGAGGCCGTCGCCGTCCCCGACCTCCCGGTCCACCCGGGTCGGCGGCGCCTCCGGGCAGGTGAGGCCGTGCTCCCAGAGCGGGCGCTCCCACTCCAGGAGGTCCGGCTCCGGCACCGGCAGGTCGCCGCGGACGTACGGCGCGTCGAGCCGGTGCGCGACGATCTCGGCGCCGTGCCGGTCGGCCAGCTCCTGCGCCCCGCCCACGTGGTCGCGGTGGCCGTGGGTGAGGACGATCCGGGCCAGCAGGTCCGGGTCCAGGCCGGCCGCCCGTATCGCCGCCGTCGTGCGGTCCGCCGATCCGGCCCAGCCGGCGTCCATCAGGGTCAGTTCCGTGTCGTCCCGCCACAGGTACGCCTGCCCGATCCCGTAGTCGAGCAGGTGCAGCCGGGGCGTGATCCTGAGCGCTTCCATACGCCGAACGTAGGCGCCGGAACCGCCCGCCGGGCGTTTCTACGCTCTCCGCGAGGTTCGCCCGACGCTGAACCGCCGGGCGGGGCACCACGCCCCGGCCCGGCGGCCGGCGGACCGTCAGGCGCCGCGGCTCGCGGCGTAGTTCACCAGGAACAGCGCCTCGGCGACCGACAGCCGCTCCAGCTCCTCCGGCGACACCGACTCGTTGACCGCGTGGATCTGCGCCTCCGGCTCGCTCAGGCCGATGAGCAGGATCTCGGCCTGCGGGTAGAGCGAGGCGAGCGTGTTGCACAGCGGGATCGAGCCGCCCATGCCGGCCGTCTGCATCTCCTGGCCCGGGTACGCCACCCGCATCGCCTCCGCCATCGACGCGTACGCCGGGCTGGCGGTGTCCGCCTGGAACGGCTGGCCCTGGCCGACCTGCTCCAGCGTCACCCGCGCGTTCCACGGCGTGTGCTTCTCGATGTGGGCGAAGAGCAGCTTGGTCGCCTCGGCCGCGTCCTGGCCGGGCGGCACCCGCAGGCTGATCTGCGCGCGGGCGGTCCGCGGGATCGACGGGGTCGCGCCCGCCACCGGGTGGCAGTCGATGCCGATGACCGTGACGGCCGGACGCGCCCAGATGCGGTCGGCGACCGTCCCGGCGCCCGGCAGGTCCACGCCCGGCAGCACCTTGGCGTCGGCGCGGAACTGCTCCTCCGGGTACTGCAGGCCCTCCCACACGGCGTCGGCCGGCAGCCCGTCGATCGCCGTCGAGCCGTCCTCGGCCCGCAGCGAGTCGAGGACCCGGATCAGCGCGGCGAGCGCGTCGGGCGCGGCACCGCCGAACTGGCCCGAGTGGAGGTTGCCCTCCAGGGTGTCGACCTGCACCCGGATCATCGTCATGCCGCGCAGGGTCGCGGTGACCGTCGGCAGGCCGACCCGGAAGTTGCCCGCGTCGCCGATCACGATGGTGTCGGCCGCGAGCAGCTCCGGGTGCTCCTCGGCGTACCGCTCCAGACCGCCGGTGCCCTGCTCCTCCGAGCCCTCGACGATCATCTTGACGGTCACCGGCACGCCGCCGTTGGCCTTGAGGGCCCGCAGCGCCAGCAGGTGCAGGATGAAGCCGCCCTTGCAGTCGGCGGCGCCGCGCCCGTACCAGCGCCCGTCCTCGCGCTCGGTCAGCTGGAACGGCGGGGTCACCCACGCCGACTCGTCCAGCTTCGGCTGCACGTCGTAGTGGGCGTACAGCAGCACCGTCGGCGCGCCGGCCGGGCCCGGCAGCACGCCGTACACCGCCTGCGAACCGTCCGGCGTGTCGAGCAGCGCCACGTCGCGGAAGTCCTCGGCGCGCAGCGCGCCGGCCACCCAGTTCGCCGCGGCCTCGCACTCGCTGCGGGGCGCCACGGCCTCGTCCGCGACCGACTCGAAGGCGACCAGTTCCGCCAGCTCGGCCTTGGCCCGCGGCATCAGGGACCGGACGGTCTCGGCGATCGGATTCGGCGTCATGGGCACGCTCCTCGTGGGTGCGACGTTGAGTGCGAGAGGGAGCGAACGGCGTATCGGGTGGTACGGCGATCGCACCGTCGATCCTACGACCGGGCCGTGACCTACCGAGCCGTAGGATGCGGGAAGCAGACGCCGGTCGGATCAGGAGCAGAAGCACACGTGAGCAGCGAGCACGCAGAGAACGCCGGTCCGGAGCACAGCGAGCCGCTCGTGCCCGGCGCGCCGGCCCCGGCGGCAGGCCCGTCCGGCGCGGAGCCGGACGCGGCGCCCGGCCCCGCGGGCGCGACCGGCACGGAGCCCGGCCCCGACACCGGCCCGGACGGGCCCGACGTCTGGGACGTGGTGGTCGTCGGCGCCGGCCCGGCGGGCGCCTCGGCGGCGTACGCGGCTGCGGTCGCCGGCCGCCGGGTGCTGCTCCTGGAGAAGTCCGAGCTGCCCCGGTACAAGACGTGCGGCGGCGGCATCATCGGCCCCTCCCGCGACGCGCTGCCCCCGGGCTTCGAACTGCCCTTCCAGGACCGGGTCCACGCGGTCACCTTCTCGCTGGAGGGCCGCTTCGCCCGCACCCGCCGCTCCCGCCGGATGCTCTTCGGGCTCGTCAACCGGCCCGAGTTCGACGCCCAGCTGGTGGAGCACGCGCAGAAGGCCGGCGCGGAGCTGCGCACCGGCGCGACCGTGACCCGGGTGGAGCAGCACGGGCCGGCCGTGCCGGACCGGCGGACGGTCGCGGTGGTCCTCGCCGACGGCGAGACGGTGCTCGCGCGGGCCGTGGTCGGCGCGGACGGCAGCGCCAGCCGGATAGGGGCGCACGTCGGCGTCAAGCTCGGGCAGGTGGACCTGGGCCTGGAGGCGGAGATCCCGGTGCCGCCGTCGGTGGCGGAGGACTGGAAGGGCCGGATCCTCATCGACTGGGGCCCCATGCCCGGCAGTTACGGCTGGGTGTTCCCGAAGGGCGACACGCTCACGGTCGGCGTCATCTCGGCGCGCGGCGAGGGCGCGGCGACCAAGCGGTACCTGGAGGACTTCGTCGCCCGCCTGGGCCTCTCCGGCTTCGAGCCGGCGATCTCCTCGGGCCATCTGACCCGCTGCCGCAGCGACGACTCGCCGCTCTCCCGCGGCCGGGTCCTGGTCTGCGGCGACGCGGCGGGCCTGCTGGAGCCGTGGACCCGGGAGGGCATCTCGTACGCGCTCCGCTCCGGCCGGCTCGCCGGCGAGTGGGCGGTGCGGGTGGCGGAGGCCGCCGACGCGGTGGACGCCCGGCGCCAGGCGCTGAACTACGCCTTCGCGATCAAGGCGGGGCTGGGTGTGGAGATGGCGGTCGGGCGGCGGATGCTCGCCGTCTTCGAGCGCCGGCCCGGGCTGCTGCACGCGGTGATCACCGGGGTGCGTCCGGCCTGGAAGGCGTTCGCGGACATCACCCGCGGCTCGGCGACCCTGGCCTCCATGGTGCGGTCGAACGGTCTGGCGCGGCGGGCGCTCGAAGTGCTCGACAAGCGCATGGACACGGAGTCGGGCGTCGGCCCGGCGGGCCGCGGCGTGGGCCGCAAGGACGGCGACGACGAGAACGCGGCGCCCGCGGCGACCGCGCCGGCCGAGGAGTCCTGAGCGGGCCCGGGCCGGTTCCGGGAGGCGTGCGCCCGTGGGTGCGCGCGTGCGTGAGTGTCTGAGGGTGGGTACGGGCCGGGGGTCCGTGCCCACCCTCACGCGTCCGGGGCCGCGGTGATGCGGAAGACGGGGTGCTTGGGGGCGATCGCGCGCAGCTCGGCGTCGGTGGAGTCCGGGCCGACGCCGGCGAAGAAGACGCCGACCTCGGCCTTCCAGCGCTTCAGGTAGGCGCGCAGCACCTCGGCCTTGGCGTCGTCGCCGACCTCGGTCGCGGTGAACGGCTCGACGTGCGTGCCGAGGCGCAGTTCGCCGCCGCCGACCGCCCGCATGTTGCGGGTCCACTGGACGTGGCCGCGGGGGGCGACGAGGTATCGCTCGCCGTCGAGGGTGAGGACGTTGACGGGCGTGGTCCGCCAGACGCCGCTCGTGCGGCCCTTCACCGCGAGGATCCGGGAGCCCCAGACGCTGATGCCCCGCCGGGTCAGCCAGGCGACGGACCGGTTGACGACGTTGACGGTGAACCAGCCGGGCTTGACGACGTGCGGGGCGGCGGCGGGGGTGGACATGGGGGCCTCCTGGGGCGGGTGGGGCGATAGGGGCGTTCGGGACTGGCGGGGCAGGCGGGACTGGCGGGACTGGCGGGGTGGGTCGGGCGTGCGGGGCCCGCAAAACGTGAGCGCTGCTCTCGATTCGTAGCGCTTCCCTGAATCGTGAGCACTGCTCTCGCTTGAGAACAGTCTGCACGGATCGACGCTCGCAAGCAAGAGCACTGCTCTCATTTCAGTGCGGCGCTCCGAACCGTGGCAGACTGCTCTCCATGACCCCCGTTCAAGGAGCCCGCGCCCGCGCCCGGATCGAGATCACCGCCGCCATCAAGGACGAGGCCCGCCGGCAGCTCGCCGCCGAGGGCGCCGCCAAGCTGTCGCTGCGCGCCGTCGCCCGCGAGCTCGGCATGGTCTCCTCGGCGCTCTACCGCTACTTCCCCAGCCGTGACGACCTGCTGACCGCGCTGATCATCGACGCGTACGACGCCGTCGGCGCCGCCGCCGAGACGGCTCACGCCGCCGCCGTGGCCGCCGCGCCCCGCGACCACCTCGCCCAGTGGACCGCCGTCTGCCGCGCCGTACGCCGCTGGGCCGTGGAGCATCCCCACGAGTACGCCCTCATCTACGGTTCCCCGGTCCCCGGCTACAGCGCCCCGCAGGACACCGTCGGCCCGGCCGCCCGGGTCGGCCTGCTGCTGGTGGCGACCGCCCGCGCCGCCCATCAGGACGAGGGCGTGGCGCTGCCGCCGCTGCCGGACGGCCTCGCGCCGGAGGCCGAGCGGCTGGCCGCCGATCTCGCCCCCGACCTGCCGCCCGCGCTCGCCGTCGCCCTCGTCTTCGCCTGGGCGCAGCTCTTCGGCCTGGTGTCGTTCGAGGTGTTCGGCCAGTTCAACAGGATCGTGGAGGACCGGGACGCGTTCTTCGCCACCGCCGCCGAACGCCTCGGCCGCGAGGTCGGCCTGTTGTCCCGGCCGCGCTCCCGTACCCGCCCCCGGCCGTGACGGGAGCGGGTCCGGCGGCGGGCGCCGATCATGGCAGACTCGGGCGCATGAACGGCAAGGCGACGACGACGCGTACTCGGCTGGACAGGGGGCGGAGCGCGCTCGGTCCCGCCCTGGAGCTGGTGCACACCGGACGGGCGCCGACGCGGGCCGTCCTCACCGCCGAGCTGGGCGTCACCCGCGCCACCGCCGGAGCCGTCGCCGCCGAGCTGGAGGCCCTCGGGCTCATCCGGGTCGACTCCAACCCCGGCGCCGCCGCCGGTTCGCAGGGCCGGCCGTCGCACCGGCTCGCGGTCGACGAGAAGGGGCCCGTGGCGCTCGCCGCGCAGGTCCACGCGGACGGTTTCCGGGCCGCGCTGATCGGTCTCGGCGGCACCGTCGTCGCCACCGTCCCCGGCAAGGTGACGGTCTCGGCGGATCCGGCGCAGGTCCTCGGCGCCGTCGTGGACGCGGGGGCCGCGCTTCTGCGGGAGACCGGGCGGCGCTGCGTCGGCGCCGGCCTCGCCGTGCCGTCCGCCGTCGCCGAGCCCGAGGGCACCGCGCTGAACCCGCTCCACCTGGCCTGGCCGGCGGGCGCGCCGGTCCGCGAGATCTTCGCCGACCGGATCCGGGACGCCGGCGTCGAGGGACCGGCCTTCACCGGCAACGACGTGAACCTCGCCGCGCTCGCCGAGCACCGGCACGGCGCCGGGCGCGGCGCCCGTGACCTGCTCTGCGTGGCGACCGGGCACCGGGGCGTCGGCGGGGCGCTCGTCCTCGACGGGCGGCTCCACACGGGCAGTTCGGGCCTCGCCCTGGAGGTGGGCCATCTGCCGGTCAACCCGGAGGGCGGTCCCTGCCACTGCGGCGGCCGGGGCTGCCTGGACGTCGAGACCGATCCGCTGGCCTTCCTCACCGTCGCCGGCCGCGCGCCCGGCCCGGAGGTGTCGCTGCTCCAGCAGGCCCGCGACCTGCTCAGGAACGCACCCGACGACCCGGGGGTGCGGGCCGCGGTGGAGGAGCTGATCGACCGTCTCGGCCTCGGCCTCGCGGGCCTGGTGAACATCCTCAACCCGGACCGGATCATCCTCGGCGGCCTCCATCGCGAGCTGCTGGACGCCGACCCGGAGCGGCTGCGCGCGGTCGTCGCGGACCGCAGCCTGTGGGGCCGCAGCGGCGGCGTGCCGATCCTGCCCTGCACCCTCGACCACAACAGCCTGGTGGGCGCGGCCGAACTGGCCTGGCAGCCGGTCCTCGACGACCCGCTGGCCGCCCTCGCCGGCGCCCCCGTGTGACCGGAGGACGGGCCGGAGTGTGGACCGGGGACCCGTCGGGGGACGGGCCCGAGGACGGGACTCCGCCGCGGGTCCGGCGGGCGCGGCCCGGAAAAGCGGTGGGCCGGGTCCGCCGCGGCCGGTAGCCTCGCCGTCCATGATCTCCACCGACGCCGAACTCCCGCCCCGCCTGGGCAGTCTCACCTTCCACGGCCCGCTCTCCGAGGAGCGCGCCGCGAGCCTGGTCCGCCGGATCGCCGCCGCCTCGCCCGCCGACGTCCTCGACATCGGCTGCGGCTGGGGCGAGCTGCTGCTCCGCATCCTCGACGCGGTGCCCGGCGCCCAGGGCGTCGGCATCGACATCAACGCCGAGGACCTGGCCCGGGGCCGGGCGCTCGCCGCCGAGCGCGGCCTCGCCGACCGCACGCTCTTCGTGGAGGAGTCCGCGCGCGGCACCGCCCGCGGCCCCGTCGACGCGATCCTCTGCCTCGGCGCCAGCCAGGCGCTGTGCGACCCGGAGCGGCACGACCCGGCGGAGGCGCTGCGCGAGCTGCGCCGGCTGGTCCGGCCCGGCGGCCTGGTCGTGCTCGGCGAGGGCTTCTGGGAGCGGATCCCGGAGGAGGGGGAGCTGGCCGCGATGTGGCCCGGCGCGAGCGCCGCCGACCACCTGCCGCTGGGCGGGCTCGTCGACCTGGCGATCGGGGCGGGGTTCCGCCCGGCGTGGATCGAGACGGCCGGCCGCGACGAGTGGGAGGCGTTCGAGTCCGGCTACCGGTACGACACGGAGGTGTGGCTCGCCGCCCACCCGGACCACCCGCTGGCCGCCGAGACCCGCGAGCGGGTCGACCGGCAGCGGTCGAGCTGGCTGAACGGCTACCGGAACGTCCTGGGCATCGCCTATCTGACCCTGGTCGCCACCGCCTGAGCGGGCTCAGACCAGGGCGCCGCCCGCCGCGAGCGCCGGGGCCTGGGCGGGCGCGCTCAGGGGCGCGCCCGCGAGCCGGCCGTACGAGACGACCGGGGCGAGCGGCACCAGGCCGAAGCCGAGGCCGGCCTCGGCGGCGGCGACGGCCGGACCGCCGGCGTACGGCGGCGCGGTGAGGGTGAACCAGACGACCTTGCCGCCCGTCCCGTGCGGACGGGCGCCCCAGCTGTCGCTGAGCGCCCCGACGAGGGCGAGGCCGCGGCCCGAGGTGGCGAGCGCGTCCGGCCCGTCCTGCGGGTCGTCGCCGGTCGTCCCGGCGGCGGCCGCCGGTATCCGGGGGTCGTTGTCCCGGACCGAGACGGTCAGCCGGTCGAGCAGGAGTTCCAGCTCGACGGTGCACTCCTTGTCGGGCTGCGCGTGGCGGTGCACGTTGGTCAACAGCTCGGTCACTCCCAGTGCGACGGGATCGACCAAGTCGTCGAGCTGCCAATGGCGCAGATGGGCGGCGACGATCCTGCGGATCTGTCGGATGCGGTGCGGCAGGGCATGGAGCTCCACCGCGTAATACCTGCTCGGCTCGCTGATCACGGCTGCGACTCCCCGAAGTGGTCCTGAAGAAGACGGAGATTCGGATCTGTCATGCGGTACATCAGGGCGGCGCACTGAGCTCAGTGTCACCGCCGGTGAACCCTCAGTGAGGTGGTTCCAGCGTGACCCGGCCGTCACCGGCCCGCAACCCGCCGCGAGCCCGCGCAGGTCAGCGCCCTCCCGCGGCCCGCTTCAGCGCGGCGAGGAAGCGGCCCGCCTGCTCGGCGTCCCGGTCGTCGTCCTCGCCGGCGGCGTCCATGGTGAGGCGGTACCGCGTGCCGTTCACCCGCGCCACCGTCTCGTCCCCCTTCGCGAACCACGGGCGGCCCGCCCGGACCGCCTTCACGGGCGCGCTGTCGATCTCGGAGCCGTAACTCGTGAGCAGCGCGAGCCGGCCGTCCTCGATGCGGACCTCGCCGGCCCGGGTGAGCGAGCGCTGCCGGCTCTCGATGCGTACGCCCCTGGCGCTGAACTCCGGTTCCGTCATGCCGGTCCACCCCTTCCGCCTGTGCGTTCCTCCCCAGTGTGCCGGGCCGTCGGCGCGGGCACCAGGGAGCGTCGTACGGGCGTTCCCCAAGGCGTGCCTATGGAGCGTCAAAGGGAACGTTTGCCCAGGTGGGAGGGGGTATCGTCGGGGGTGGGAAGCCCGGGGCCCGGCCCCGGCGGGACAGCGAGGAGAGACCGTTGAGCACCACCCCGCACACCGTCCAGGCCATGGCCACCGTGGACGTCGACCGCAGCGATCCCGCCTACCGCGCCTGGCTGAAGGAAGCGGTCCGCAAGGTCCAGGCCGACGCCAACCGCTCCGCCGACACCCACCTCCTGCGCTTCCCGCTGCCCGACAAGTGGGGCATCGACCTCTACCTCAAGGACGAGTCCACCCACCCGACCGGCAGCCTCAAGCACCGGCTCGCCCGCTCGCTCTTCCTGTACGCGCTCTGCAACGGCCGGCTCCGCCCCGGCAAGCCCGTCATCGAGGCGTCCAGCGGCTCGACCGCCGTCTCCGAGGCGTACTTCGCGAAGCTCATCGGCGTCCCGTTCGTCGCCGTCATGCCCCGCACCACCAGCCCCGAGAAGTGCCGGCTCATCGAATTCCACGGCGGGCAATGCCACTTCGTGGACGACCCGCGCTCGATGTACGCGGAGTCGGCGGCGCTCGCGGCCCGCACCGGCGGCCACTACATGGACCAGTTCACCTACGCCGAACGGGCCACCGACTGGCGCGGCAACAACAACATCGCCGAGTCGATCTACCAGCAGCTGCGGCTGGAGCGGTACCCCGAGCCGGCCTGGATCGTCGCCACCGCCGGTACCGGCGGCACCTCCGCCACCATCGCCCGCTACGTCCACTACACCCAGCAGGACACCCGGATCTGCGTCGCCGACCCGGAGAACTCCTGCTTCTTCGACGGCTGGGTGCACCACGACCCCGACGCCACCGCCGACTGCGGGTCCCGCATCGAGGGCATCGGCCGGCCCCGGATGGAGCCCAGCTTCGTGCCCGGCGCCGTCGACCGGATGATGAAGGTCCCGGACGCGGCGAGCGTGGCCGCCGTCCGCGCCCTGGAGACCGCCATCGGCCGGAAGGCGGGCGGCTCCACCGGCACCGGCCTGTGGAGCGCCTTCAAAATCGTGGCCGAGATGGTCGCCGAGGAGCGCACCGGCAGCGTCGTCACCCTCATCTGCGACCCCGGCGACCGCTACCTCGACAAGTACTACTCCGACGCCTGGCTCGCCGAGCAGGGCCTCGACATCACCCCGTACGCGGCGGCCGTGGAGCGGTTCCTGGCGACGGGCGTCTGGCCGGAATGAGCCGCCGGTCCAGCGCCGACGCCGCCCGCCGGAACGACACGCCGAGGCCCGGCGAGGCCAGCCGCAGCCCCGCGCGGAACGCGGCGGGGCCGTCGGCCGCCATCGTCCAGCGCAGCCGCGTCCCCGCGCCCGACGGCGCCAGCGCCCACTCCTCGGCCAGCGCGGAGACGGCCGGCGCGTTGGTGAGGTCGACACGGTAGGCGTAGCGGAGGTCCGGTTCGGCGGCCAGGATCGTCTCCTCGAACCGGACGCCGCCGCGCAGCCGTATCGTCCGGCGCGCTCCGTCGTCGAGGGGGACGGCCGAGGCGACCGGGGCGAACCAGGCGGGCAGGCTGCCCACCTCCACCGCGATCGCGCGGTAGACGGCCGGGGGCGGCGCCTGGAGCACCGCCTCGAAGGCGAGGCGGACGGGCGCGGCGCCGGTGAAGTCGAGCTCCACCGGCCGGAGTCGGCGTGGCATGGACCGGACCTCCCCGAGGGGTGCGGATGGGAGGAAGCACCCTAGCGGTCACCCCGGCAAGGCGAAAGCCCGTTCGATCGCTAGGTGTTCAGCAGACCGTCCAGGGCCCGGCCGAACACCCTCCGGCCCGCCCGCGCCAGCACCCCGTCGCACACGCCCGGCAGGCCCCGTACCGCCAGCTCCTCCGTCCACACCACCCGCGTCCCGCCGGCCGCCGCCGCCACCTCGAACTCCGCCCAGCCGCGCACCAGCCGTCCGCGCTTCTCCAGCCGGCACACCCCTGGCCGGTTCCGGTGCGGCGGCTGCCAGCGGACCACCTCCATCGGGTCGTCGAAGCCCAGCGGCCCGAGCCCGGTGCGGGCCGTGAACCGCGTCCCCGGCCCGTTCGGACCGGGCGTCAGCACCGTCGTACGGGTCAGCGGCACCTGCCGGCCGTGCGCCGGCCAGTCGGTGAGCCGCCGCCACACCTCCTCCGGCACCAGGCCGGTCCGCCGCTCCACCCGGAACCGGCTCACGCCGCCACCTCGCCGGCCACCAGCAGCCCCGGCACGTGCTCCGCGACCTCCGCCCGCACCTCCGCGGCCATGCCCCGGTCCGTCACCCAGGTGTCCACCTCGTCCAGCGTCCCGAACGAACTCAGGCCCACCGTCCCCCACTTGGTGTGGTCCGCGACCACCACCACCCGGCGCGCCGACCGCATCAGGCACCCGTTGGTCTCCGCCTCCGCCAGATTCGGCGTCGACAGACCGGCCTCCACCGAAAGGCCGTGCACCCCGAGGAACAGCAGGTCGAAGTGGAGCGAGCGGACCGCCCGGTCCGCCACCGGCCCCACCAGCGCGTCCGACGGCGTCCGCACCCCGCCGGTCAGCACCACCGTCGGCGCCCGCCGCCCCTCGCCCGACACCGGACGCCCCTCGTGGAAGACGTCCGCCACCCGGACCGAGTTCGTCACCACGGTCAGGTCCGGCACGTCCAGCAGCCGGCGGGCCAGCGCGTACGTCGTCGTCCCGCCGGACAGCGCGATCGCCGCGCCCGGCTGCACCAGCGCCGCCGCCGCCCGCGCGATCTCGTCCTTCGCGCTCGGCTCCAGCGCCGACTTCGCCTCGAACCCCGGCTCGTGCGTGCTCGGTTCCGCCACCGGCACCGCCCCGCCGTGCACCTTCGCGACCATGCCCTGCCGGGCCAGCGCGTCCAGGTCGCGCCGGATCGTCATGTCGGAGACGCCGAGCCGCCGCGTCAGCTCGTTCACCCGGACACCGCCGCGCCGCCGCACCTCGTCGAGGATCAGGGCGCGTCGCTGCTCCGCGAGGAGGTTCTGATTGTCAGTCACCGCCGGGGCCGGTCCTTCCGCAGGAGACGAGGGAATGGCTGTCGGATTCGGTGAGAGGCCGTGCGCGGGGGCACGGTCGTCCGCGATCCTGGAGCCGACGTCGCATCCTCCCACCCACGAGAGGAAGCTCCTCAGTGTCCCCTGCCACACCCGCCCCGGAGCACGGGGGCGCGGCACTCGAACTCCTCGTCCACGGAGTCGGCGGAGCCACTCCCCAGTCCATGCTCGACGACCCCAGGACCGTGCGGGTCACCGGTGACGACACCGCCGCCGTCCACCGGCGCGCCGACGACGCCGGCGCCGAGGACCGGCCCGACCGCCGGCGGACCGGGCCGGTCCCGGAGGCGTACGTCTGGTCCAACCTCACCTCGGGCGACGGCGCCCGCGCCCTGTGGCTGCTGCTCCTGCCGTTCATGGTGGTCAACCTCGCCCACTGGATGCGCCCGCCCGCCCCGGGCCGCCCCGCCCTCGTCCGGCTCTACGGCGTGCTGGTCCGGCTGCTCGCCCTCACCCTCACCGTGCTGCTCACCGCCGCCGCCTGCGAGGTCGCCCTCGACCTGACGGCCTGGCAGTGCGCGGGCACCGCGGGCTGCGCCGACGGCCGCGCCTGGCTCGGCTTCCTCGCCGCCGACCGGGGCGGCTGGTGGTCCGGGCCCGGTCGCAGGCTGGCCCTCGCCGCCGCCCTGCCCGCCGCGCTCGTCGGCCTGCTCTGGTACCTCTCCCGCCGCACCTGGAGCGCGTACGAGGCCCAGCGCCCGCCCACCGACGACCTGCCCACCGACGACCCGCCCACCGCCCCTTCCGCCCCCGCCGACCCGCCCACCGCCCCTTCCGCCCCCGCCGACCCCGCAACGCCCGCGTCGTCCGCCGCATCCGCCTCGCCCGAGGATCCGCGGCCCGCGCTCGGACGGCCCGGGTTCTGGTACGGGAGGCGGCTCGTCGCCCGGCTGCGCGCCGCGCACACCGCCGCCGGCCTCCTCACCGTCGCCGGCGCCCTCGCCGCCGCCCCCGCCCGCCACGACACCGGCACCCTCGCCGCCACCGGACTCGCCCTGCGCGCCGCCCTGCTGGTCTGCGCCGTCCTGGTGCTCTGGTCGGTCTGCGGCCGGGGCCGCAGCGAGCGGCGGCTCGACCAGCGCGTCGAGCACGCCGTCCTCACCCGCTTGCCGGCCCTCGCCGCCGGGCTGCTCGCGCTCACCGCCGTGCACACCGCCTGGGACCGGCCCGGCTGGACCTCCGCCGGCGCCCTCCCCGGGAACGCCGCCTTCGGCGCCCTCACCGTCGCCCAGGGCGGCCTGGTCGTCGCCCTCGGCGCGGTCGCCCTGCTGCTCCAGCGCCCCCGGCGCGACCCGCGCACCGCGCTCGCCGGACTCGGCGGCCCCGCCACCGCCACGCTGGCCTGCGCCCTCGGCGGCGTCATGTCCGGAGGCGTCGCCCAGTGGGTCGCGGACCGGCTCGACGGCTCCGCCACCCCCGGCAGCGCCGGCAGCCCCCTCGCCGGACCGCCCGTCCTGCTCAGCTGGCAGGCGTCCGTCATCCCCGTGCTGCTCCTGCTGCTGCTCGCGCCCGCCGCCCTCCTCGCCGCCCGCACCGCGCTCGCCACCCGCCGGCTGCGGGCCGCCGTCGAGGCCGACTACGCCGGCGAGCGCCCCGACCCCGTCCGTACCGGCCAGATCGCCGCGAGCCGCGCCCGCGCCGCGCTCACCGACTCCGCCCCGCTCCTCGTCGGCGTCGTCGCCGGCACCGCCCTGCTCCTCGGCGCCGCGTCCGTCGCCGGCGCCTGGGCGAGCGGCGAGGTCCCCGGCCGGGCCTTCGCCGGCGCGCACCCCGCCGTCGCCGGGCTCGCCGCCACCACCCAGGCACTCGGCTCCTGGATGATCGGCTTCGGCTTCCTGCTCTTCGTCACCTGGGGCCGCCGCGCCTACCGGGACGCGTCCGCCCGCCGCACCATCGGCATCCTGTGGGACGTCGGCACCTTCTGGCCGCGCGCCGCCCACCCGTTCGCCCCGCCCTGCTACGCCGAGCGGGCCGTGCCCGACCTCACCTGGCGGATGTGCTCCTGGACCGCCGGGACCGGCGGCCGGCTCGTCATCTCCGGCCACTCCCAGGGCAGCGTCCTCGCCGCCGCCGCGGTCTGGCAGCTGCCGGCCGCGACCCGCGCCCGGGTCGCCCTCCTCACCTACGGCTCCCCGCTGGAACGGCTCTACGGCCGCTGGTTCCCCGCCTACTTCGGCCCGGACGCGCTGCGCGGCCTGCACCGGGCCGTGGACTGCTGGACCAATCTGTACCGGGCCACCGACCCCATCGGCGGCCCGGTCCGGGTCCCCGCCGAGGACGGCCGCCCGGGCGTCGACGCCCCGGCGCTGCGCGACCCCGTCGCGTACGGACGCACCCCCGCCCACCCGCTGCCCGAACCGGTCCTCGGCCACTCCGACTACCAGGCCGACCCCGCCTTCGCGATGTGCCGGGCCGCGCTCCTGGACCGGCTGCTGCCCGCCCTGCCGCGGCAGCGCGGCGTGGACGCGGCCGCGGATCAGGGCAGCTCGGGCAGGTCCTCCGGATAGAGCAGGGTGAGGTCGTCGGTGTTCGCCTCGGCGAGCACCGCGACCCGGCCCGCGTGCCGCTCGACCATGGACTCGAAGGTCTGGCGCGCGGTCCGCCCGTTGCCGAACGCCGGGCCCTTCGGCAGCTTCTCGAAGTACGTCAGCAGGGCGTCGTCCATGCCCTCCGCGAGCCGGTACTCGTGCTCGTCCGCCTGCTGCCGCACGATCCGCAGCAGCTCCTCCGGCGTGTAGTCGCCGAAGCTGATGGTCCGTGAGAAGCGGGACGCCACACCGGGGTTGACGGTGAGGAAGCGCTCCATCTCGGCGGTGTAGCCGGCCACGATCACCACGACCGCGTCCCGGTGGTCCTCCATCAGCTTCACCAGCGTGTCGATCGCCTCGCGACCGAAGTCCCGGCCGGAGTCCTCCGGGGACAGCGCGTACGCCTCGTCCACGAACAGCACGCCGCCGCGGGCCCGGTCGAACGCCTCCTGGGTGCGGATCGCGGTCGAGCCGATGTGCTCGCCGACCAGGTCCACCCGGGACACCTCCACCAGGTGCCCGCGCTCCAGCACGCCGAGCGACGCGAGGATCTCGCCGTAGAGGCGGGCGACGGTCGTCTTGCCGGTGCCGGGGTTCCCGGTGAAGACGAGGTGGCGGCGGACCGAGGCGGCCTTCAGGCCGGCCTCCTGCCGCTTGCGGCCCACCTCGATCATGTTGGTGAGCGTCCGCACCTCGTGCTTGACGCTGTCCAGGCCGACCAGCGCGTCCAGCGCGCCGAGCACGTCCTCGGACGGGCGGGGCGCCGGGACGGACGGCACCGCGGCGGACGCGGGGGCCGCCGCGGCGGCGGTGCGCGGCGGGGGATAGGCGGAGAGGAGGCCGGGGGAGTGTCCGCCGTCCGCCCGGGCCGGGGCCGCGACGGCCGGCTGCGGCACGGACGGCGCGCGGACGGCGCTCTCGTCGCCGGTGCAGTCCTCGGCCACCGGCCCATCCTCGGGGAACTCGTACCCGCCGCGCGCGCACCGCTCGGTCCGGCAGCGGCGCAGCACCGTCCGGCAGCCGTCCATCACGTGGAAGCCGTAGCCGCCGCTGCCGGTGACCCGGCAGCCGAGGAAGGTGCCGCGGCCCTCGGCCGACACGTAGAAGCCGGCCTCGGCGGGGGAGGTGACGACACAGCGCTCGACCGTCGGGTCGGCGCCCTTGGTGACGATGACGCCGGTCTGCACCGTGTCCACGGTGCAGTTGGCGAGCGTGCCGCCGCTGCCGTGGTCGCGGAACCACGCCCCGGTGGACGCCTCCTTGATGCGGCAGTCGTCGAGCTGGGCGGTGGCGCCGTCGCTCACCGACACGGCGGTGTTCCGCACCTGGGTGAGGTCGCTGTCCACGACGTCCACCCGCGAGCCGCGGTCCAGCACGAACAGCGCGTCCGGCACGTCGTGCACCCGGCACGCGTCGAGCACCGCGCTCGCCCCGTCGCTCACCCACACCGCCGGGTAGTCGCCGGTGCTGTCGTGGATCTCGCACTGGTGGGCGTCCACGCGCGTGCCCGGGTCCCACACGGACAGCCCGTTGCGCCCGAACCGGCGGACCGTCGACCGGGTGAGCGTCAGCACCGAACGGGACCGCAGGTCCACCGCGTTCTCCGGCACGTCGTGGATGTCGCAGTCGGAGAGCGTGAGCACGGCGTCGGTGTCCAGGGTGACGCCGTCGGCGGAGGTGCGGTGCACGGACGAGTCCACCAGGTGCGCGGTGCCCCGGGCCGCGATCTGCAGTCCGGCGCCCTTGATCTCGTACACCTCGCAGCCGACGCCCTCCAGGCCGCTGCCCTCGCCGGTGACGGCGATCCCGGCGCCCGACGCGTGGTGCACCCGGCAGCGCTCCAGCCGCGGGTGCGCGCCGCCGCGCACCGACACCCCGGCCTGCCCGGCGGAGACGACCTCGCACTCCTCGAAGACACCGCCGGCGCCGTCGACGGCGGCGATGCCGACCCCGGCCGGATTGTCGACCGTGCAGCGGCGGGCGGTCGGGCGGGCCCGGCCGCGCACCTCGATGCCGGCGGCCGAGCGGGTCATGATCCTGAGGTCGAGCAGTTCCGGCGTGCCGTCCTCGACGAGCAGCGCGGGCGCCGCCACGTCCTGGCCCTCGATGTGCAGGTCCTGCACGATCGCGGACGCGCGCAGCGTCAGCGGCACCCCGTCCGGCGGCGCGATCCGCACCGGCCCCGAACCGTCCTCGGGTCCGCGCAGCGTCACCGCCCGGGTCACGACGAGGTTCTCCCGGTACGTGCCGGGCGCGACGGTGAGGACGTCGCCGTCGCCGGCCGCCTCCAGCGCGGCGGCGAGGGAGGCGTACTCGCCCGTGCGGCGCCGCCACCGCGACGTGCCGGTGTGCGTCACCTGGACCGTGCCCTGTGCCATGGGTGTGCTCTGCCCCCGCCTCGTACGTCGACGCCGAACTGGATCCGGCCCCCCACCGTAGCGCGCGAGGGGGCGCGGGGTTGACGGGTCGTCGAGCCGCACCCGTACGAGGGGCGGAGGCCCGGGCTCCGGTCGCGTCAGCTGCCGGCGCCGGTGCGGCCCCAGTCCGGGCCGACGGTCGCCCACGCGCGGTCGAGGCGGGCGTGCCGCCGCATCACGAGCCGCCGCATCACGAGCCGGCGGAGGAGTTCCACGCCGAGCCCGGCGAGGAGTGCCGCCGTGAGGCCGGCGACGAAGGCGTGGGCCCGGGCGGTGTCGCCGGCCAGCGGGGCGTTCACGGGGCGTCCGGCCCGGTCGGTCCAGAGCGGGAAGGTGTCGCCGGGGTCGGCGTCGGCCCGGGAGGTGGTGACGGTGCCGGTGCGGGAGGTGCCGTCGGGGGCGGTCCAGCGGGCCGTCACCGCGCGCCGGAACCGCTGTTCGGCCGCGTTCCGGTCCGAGACGGAGGCGCCGGGCGGCGCGGGGGCGGGGCCGAGGACGCGGGCCGTGGTCGGCACGCGCCCCTGCTGCTGGGCGTGGACGGCGCGCTGGAGGGAGTGCTGCGCGGAGGAGCCGGCCGTCCAGCCGGCCACGGGCACCGCCACGCACAGCAGGACGGCGGCGACGAGCGCCACCCACGCCTCGACCAGGTCCGTCGTCCTGCGCAGGGGATTGTGCCGCCAGCGCCAGAGTCCGGTGGCTGCGCGCATCCCGGAACCCCCTCGTTCGTCGCTCCTCCGACGAGTGTGCCCGTGGGGCGCGCGGCTCGCCTGTCGAGCGGAAGGGGGGGGGCGGGTCAGCCGAGGGGCTTGACCGGGTCGCCGGCGCGGACGGTGCCGCGCTGCTCGGGGATGAGGAGCAGGCCGAAGACGAGCTTGCCGTTCAGATTGCGGTGCCGGCCCAGCGTCCGCAGCGGCTCCCGGCCGCGTTCGGCGGTGGTCTGGTCGGTGGTGGTGACCACGCACCGCGCGCACGGCTTCGCCACCCGGAAGGTCACGTCGCCCACCGCCAGCCGGGTCCATCCGTCCTCCGCCCACGGCTCGGCGCCGTCGACGACCAGGTTCGGCCGGAAGCGGGTCATCGGCAGCGGTCCCTCGGCTGCGTGCTCGCCGCGCGCGATCAGCGTGTTGAGGGCGTCGAGGGAGGCGGTGGAGGTGACGAGCAGGGGGTAGCCGTCGGCGAGGCTGACGGTGTCGCCGGGGCGCCCGTAGGCGGGGTTCACGGGGCGCCGGTGCTCGGGCGCGTCGAGGTGGACGAGGCGCGCGTCGGCCTCCAGAAAGGCGGAGAACCAGGCGGCGGCCGTCTCGCCCGCGGGCACCGTCTCCACCGCCTTGCCGAAGATGTCCATGGTGAGCGTCGCCGAGGGCTCCGGCACCGCGACCCGGAGCGGTTCGCGTCCGGGCGCGGTGAGCAGCAGGCCGCCGTCCGGGAGGGGTTCGGCGGCGGCGAGGGCCAGCCGGGGGTGGCGGCGCTGGGTCATGACCGTCCCCCCGGCGTCGACGACCGCCCAGCGGCGGTCGTGCGCGAGACCCCAGGGCTGCACCTCGGCCTCCGTGCGGTCGAGCGCGCGGAGGGCCTTCACCGGGTGGACGTGGACGGAGCGGAGTACGGCGTCGGACATGCCCTCATCCTGCCAGCCGCACCCGAGGCGGAACGGGGCCGGCCGCCGCGCGGGGGAGCGGGGGCCGGCCGCCGTGCGGGAGCGGCTGTCAGTAACCGCCGCCCTGGTAGGGGCGGTTGTACGGGTCCTGGTACGGCGCGGGGGCCGGGACCGGCGCCGGGGCGGGGCGCGGGGCGGCCGGGCGCATCGCCTCGTAGCCGGTGGGCACCGGGCGGGCCGGCTGCGGGACGGGTCCCGTCGGGTAGCCGCGCGGCGGGGCAGGCTGCTGCGGGATGTACGGCGTCGGGGCCGGCTGCAGCGGCGCGGGCGCCATCTGCGGGGCGGGCTGCGGGTAGCCGTACCCGCCGCCGTGGTACGCGGGCGCCGGCTGCGGCGACGGCGCGGACGGGAGGGCGGGGAGCGCCGCCGGCAGCGCCGGCAGGTAGGAACCGGTCGGCGCGGGGGCCTGGTAGCCGACGGGGGCCTCGTACGCGGCGGGCACTCGGATCGGGGCGATCTGAGGCGTGCCCCGCTCCGCGACCAGGGAGTCGTAGATAGGGGTGTCCGGGAAGGACGGCGCGGTCTGGTAACCGCCTCCATAGCTGGAGCGGGGGGAGGTCATGGCACATAAGTTAAGCCCACGATCTGCCGATTGGGGAGCCCGCTCAACAGCTTCTTTGACGGGCTTCTGGCGGCCGTGGATCCCCAACCCGAGCGAACGTGCCGAAATCGGGCAGGCGGGTGTTCCATGATCGCGCAAAACCCGAGCTGAGAGGGGGTTACCGGCTGGTCGGGCGGATCGGCGACGAGGGGCGCGTCCGGTATGAAGAACGGATAAAGAAAAGGCGACCGGAAGGGGTGGGAGAAGTGATCTTGGGTATGCCGAAACGTCAATCCGGCACCGAAGGGCTTCCTGTATACGCGCCGAATTCGCCGCGTCACTCCCCGTGTCGAGAAGCGAAATTCCCGCCCTTCGCCGCCCCGCTTCCCGAGTACACCCGCCCCTTCCACGCCCCGCCTCGCCCCCGGTGGTGCCGCACCGCGGAATCCACCGTCATCACCAGATAGAGGAACGCCGTGAACGGCAGCAGCGGGGCCGTCACGAGCGGCAGCCGGTAGTACCGCAGCATCGGCCCGTACGTTCCCGCCATCACCGCCCACGCCGCCCCGCCCGCCCACGCCGCCGCCGCGTCCCCCGACACGACCCCCGCCACCAGCGCGACCGGCGGCACCAGATACACCAGCACCAGCCCGGCGACCGTCCCCAGGAGCAGCCACGGGCTGTGGCGCAGCTGCGTGTACGCGCTCCGCGTCACCATCCGCCACAGCTCGCCGAGGTCCGGGTACGGCCGCACCGAGTCCACCCGCTCCGCGAGCCCCAGCCAGATCCGCCCGCCGGCCGCCCGCACCGCCCGCGCCAGCGCCACGTCGTCGATCACCGCCTCACGAATCACGTCCGGCACCCCCGCCGCCACCGCCGTCTCCGTCCGCAGCAGCACGCACCCGCCGGCCGCCGCCGTCGCCCGCGGCCGGTCCGCGTTGATCCACCGGAACGGGTACAGCTGGGCGAAGAAGTAGACGAAGGCCGGCACCACCAGCCGCTCCCACGGGCCGGCCACCCGCAGCCGCGCCATCTGCGACACCAGGTCCCGGTCGTCGTCCAGCGCCGCCGCCACCAGCCGGCGCAGGCTGTCCGGTTCGTGGGCGATGTCCGCGTCGGTGAGGAGCAGGAACTCCGGCCCCCGCGCGCGTGCCAGCGCCATCCCGTGCCGCAGCGCCCACAGTTTGCCCGTCCACCCCGGCTCCGGTTCCCCCGGCGACGTCACCGTCAGCGGAAGCCCGCCGTGACGGGCGGCCAGTCCGGCGGCGAGCCGGCCGGTCCCGTCCGCGCTCCCGTCGTCCACCAGGATCACCTCGGCCCGGCCCGGATAGTCCTGCGCCAGCAGCGACGGCAGGCTCAGCGGCAGCACCCCCGCCTCGTCCCGCGCGGGCACCACCACCACGACACCGGGCCAGTCCTCCGCCGCCACGCGCGCGTGACGCCCGGCGGCCCGCGGCAGGCGCTGATCGGTGCGCCAGAAGAAGCCGTGGCCGAGCAGGAGCCAGACCCAGACGGCCAGGGAGACGGACGCGAACCAGGCAAGGGTGCTCATTCGCCGCAGTCTGCCCCAGAACGCCGGGAACACCGGGCCCATCGGCTAGGGTGACCGGGTGAAGATCGCGCTCATGGACTCCGGAATCGGCCTCCTCCCGGCAGCCGCCGCGGTGCGCCGGCTGCGCCCGGACGCCGAGCTGCTGCTCTCCAACGACCCCGACGGCATGCCCTGGGGACCGCGTACCCCCGAGGACCTCACCGGGCGCGCCCTGGCCGTCGCCCGGGCCGCCGCCGCCGAGCGGCCCGACGCGCTGATCGTGGCCTGCAACACCGCCACCGTGCACGCCCTGCCCGCCCTGCGCGCCGCCCTCGAACCGGGCATCCCGGTCATCGGCACCGTCCCCGCGATCAAGCCGGCGTCCGCCGACGGCGGCAAGGTCGCCATCTGGGCGACCCCCGCCACCACCGGCAGCCCCTACCAGCGCGGACTCATCCGCGAGTTCGCCACCGGCGCCGAGGTCACCGAGGTGCCCTGCCCCGGCCTCGCCGACGCCGTCGAGCACGCCGACCCCGACGCCGTCGACCGCGCCGTCGCCGCCGCCGCCGCGCTCACCCCGCCGGACGTCCGCGCCGTCGTCCTCGGCTGCACCCACTACGAGCTGGTCGAGGACCGCATCCTCGCCGCCCTGGCCGCCCGCCGCGATCCCGGCCTCCCGCCGATCGTCTTCCACGGCTCCGCCGACGCCGTCGCCGCCCAGGCCCTCCGCCGCGTCGGCGCCCGGCCGGCCCCCGGCGCCGCACCGACCGGCACCCTCTCCGCGCTGCTCAGCGGGCGCCCCGGCACACTGCCGGCCGCCGCCCTCGCCTACGCCGCCGGCCGGCTCGTCGCCGGCGCCCCCGCGCCGTCCCTCTGACCCGGGCCTTCTCACCCTCCGCGACCGGATGACCCCGCTCCGGCGCGCTGAAACGGGCGACTCTGGGTAGTCTCCCCGCTATGAGGCATTCCGGGCAGCAGCGCTCCGGCGGGCGCCCGCCCGCCGTGTGGACCGGCCGCGCGACCAATCGCTTCCAGTGGCTCGCCGCCGCCACCGGAGCCGCCTGCATGGCGCTCGGCATCACCCTCGCCGTCGTCTCCCCGTGGACCTCCGGCATCGCCGCCCTCGTCATGGCCGTCGTCGGCTGCGTCGCCGCCGGACTCCTCGTCCTCTTCGGCACCCTCGCCTTCGTGCACGTCGAGGTCCGCGTCGACGACCGCGCCCTGGAGGTCCGCTGCGGCCACATCGGCGTCCCGCGCCGGACCATCCCCTTCACCGAGGTCGTCGACGCCGACTACGCCCCCCGGGTCACCCCCCGCCAGTGGGGCGGCTGGGGCTACCGCTGGCGCCCCGACCGCGGCACCGCCGTCGTCGTCCGCCGCGGCGAGGGCCTGGTCCTCCGGCTCGCCGACGGCCGCACCTTCACCGTCACCGTCGACGGCGCCAGGGGAGCGGTCGACTCCATCCGCGGCCGGCTCCGCCGTCCCGCCCCGCCCCAGACCCCCACCGGCGCCTGACCGGCACGCGCGCGTGCACCGGCGCGGGCGCGGTGACCGCGCGCGTACCGTGCCGGGCCGGGCGTCAACAGACACGCCCCGTACACTCCGCAAGGTGAGCACCACCATCACCCCCGAAGCGGCCGGAGCCGCCGACGACACGCCCGCCGGCGAGGGCCGGCCGCGCCGCTTCGGCGGGGCCGCGCGCTTCGCCCGGCCCGCGGCGGCCCTGCTCTCCGGCGTCCTGCTCTACCTGAGCTTCCCGCCGCGCCCCCTGTGGTGGCTGGCGCCGCCCGCCTTCGCCCTGCTCGCCTGGGCCCTGGACGGGCGCCGCCTCCGGGCCGGCTTCGGCCTCGGCTACCTCGCCGGGCTCGGCTTCCTCCTGCCGCTCCTCGTCTGGACCGGCGAAGAGGTCGGCCCGGTGCCCTGGCTCGCGCTCGCCGCCGTCGAGTCCCTGTTCGTCGCCGCCACCGGACTCGGCATCGCCGCTGTCTCCCGGCTGCCGTGGTGGCCGGTGCTCGCCGCCGGCGTCTGGATCCTCGGCGAGGCCGCACGCGCGCGCGTGCCCTTCGGCGGCTTCCCCTGGGGCAAGATCGCCTTCGGCCAGGCCGACGGGATCTTCCTGCCGCTCGCCGCCGTCGGCGGCACCCCCGTGCTCGGCTTCGCGGTCGCCCTGTGCGGCTTCGGGCTGTACGCCGCGGCCCGCCTCGTCCGCGTCCACCGCGCCACCGGCACCGTCCCGCGCGGACCGCTCGCCGTTGCCGCGCTGTCCGTCCTCGCCCCCGTCACCGGCGCCGTCGCCGCCCTGCCGCTCGTCAGCGTCGCCCCCGAGGACGGCACCGCCACCGTCGCCGCCATCCAGGGCAACGTCCCCCGCCTCGGCCTCGACTTCAACTCCCAGCGCCGCCAGGTCCTCGACAACCACGCCGCCCGCACCCGCGAGCTCGCCGCGGAGGTCGAGGCCGGCACGAAGCCCCAGCCGGACTTCGTCCTCTGGCCGGAGAACTCCTCCGACATCGACCCCTACGCCAACCCCGACGCCGCGGCCGTCATCGGCGGCGCCGTCGACGCCGTCAAGGCCCCCACCGTCATCGGCGCCGTCGTCTCCCCGCCCACCGGCAAGCTCCGCAACACCCTCATCCAGTGGGAGCCCGGCCAGGGACCCGTCGCCACCTACGACAAGCGGCACGTCCAGCCCTTCGGCGAGTACATCCCGATGCGGTCGGTCGTCCGCCTCTTCAACAGCGACGTCGACCGCGTCGCCCGCGACTTCGGCCCCGGCAACAAGGTCGGCGTCTTCGACCTCGCAGGCACCAGGGTCGGCCTCGCCACCTGCTACGAGGCGGCCTTCGACTGGGCCGTCCGCGACACCGTCACCCACGGCGCGCAGCTCCTCACCGTCCCCAGCAACAACGCCACCTTCGGCCGCAGCGAGATGACCTACCAGCAGCTCGCCATGTCCCGCGTCCGGGCCGTCGAACACAGCCGGTCCGTCGTCGTCCCGGTCACCAGCGGCGTCAGCGCCGTCATCCGCCCCGACGGCGATATCGTCTCGCGGACCGCCATGTTCACCCCCGACTACCTGGTCGAGGAGGTCCCGCTGCGCTCCACGCGGACCCCCGCGACCCGGCTCGGCACCCTCCCCGAGGCCCTGATCGCCGCCGTCGCCGTCGCCGGCCTCGGCTGGGCCGCGGCCCGCGGCGTACGGGCCCGGCGCGAGCGTTCCTGAGCCCGCGGGGCCGCTCCGGCGGATGATCTAGGGTCGACCGCATGGCCACTCCTGACTTCATCCGAGAACTCCGCAAGACCGCCGGGCACCAGCTGCTGTTCCTGCCCGGCGTCAGCGCCGTCGTGTTCGACGACCGGGGCCGGGTGCTGCTGGGACGGCGCGCCGACACCGGCGGGTGGGCGGTGGTCGGCGGCATCGTGGAGCCCGGCGAACAGCCCGCCGACTGCGCGGTCCGCGAGGTGGAGGAGGAGACCGGGGTACGGTGCGTGCCCGAACGGATCCTCATGGTGGAGACGCTGCGCAAGCCCGTCGTCTACCCCAACGGCGACATCTGCCAGTACCTCGACGTCACCTTCGCCTGCCGGGCGGTCGGCGGCGAGGCCCGGGTCAACGACGACGAGTCGCTGGACGTCGACTGGTTCGAGATCGGCGCACTCCCCGAGATGAAGCGCTTCTCCCACCGCCGGATCGAGCGGGCGCTCGTCGACGAACCCACCTGGTTCCGCACCGCGCACAGCGGCTGACACCGCGGGCGAGCGGGCCCGGGCCGGTCGCGGGCCGGTCGTCCACAGGAGTCGTCCACAGGGCTAGTGCGGGCCCGCCTCCGCCCGGTATCCCTGTGTCCATGTCCCACGCACACGTCTCCTACCTGGACCTCCTCGCCCGAGGAGCCGCCACGGAGGCATACGACCGGCCCCTGCTCCTCGCCCGCGCGAGCGGCGCGGGGCCCGAGGAGCTGGCCGGCCTCGAAGAGGCCAAGCAGCTCGCCCTGCGCGTCCGCGCCGAGCTGGAGGGCCGGCGCCGCCGCGAGGCCGAGCTGTCCGCCCTGTTCGCGACCGCCCACGACCTCGCCGGCCTCCGCGACCTCGACGCGGTGCTGCGCGCCATCGTCCAGCGCGCCCGCGCCCTCCTCGGCACCGAGGTCTCCTACCTGAGCCTCAACGACCCCGTCGCCGGCGACACCTACATGCGGGTCACCGAGGGCTCCGTCTCCGCCCGCTTCCAGCAGGTCCGCCTCGGCATGGGCGAAGGGCTCGGCGGCCTCGTCGCGCAGACCGCCCGCCCCTACGTCACCGAGGACTACTTCGGCGACGCGCGCTTCCAGCACACCCGCACCATCGACACCGCCGTCCGCGACGAGGGCCTGGTCGCCATCCTCGGCGTGCCGCTCACCCTCGGCAGCCAGGTCATCGGGGTGCTCTTCGCCGCCGACCGCCGGGCCAGGGTCTTCGAGCGCGAGCAGGTCGCCCTCCTCGGCTCCTTCGCCGCCCACGCGGCCGTCGCCATCGACACCGCCAACCTGCTCGCCGAGACCCGCTCCGCCCTCGCCGAACTGGAGCGGGCCAACGACATCATCCGCGCCCACAGCGCGGTCATCGAACGCGCCTCCGAGGTCCACGACCGCCTCTCCGAGCTGGTCCTGCGCGGCGGCGGCGTCCACGACGTCGCCGAGGCCGTCTCCGAGGTCCTGGGCGGCACCGTCGAGTTCACCGAGACCGCCGCCGGCCCCGCCCGCCGGGCCGGCGGACACGCGGTCCGCGACGGCGACGACTGGGTCGCCGCCGTCTCCGCCGGCGGCGAGCACCTGGGCGCGCTCGTCCTGCGCGGCCGGCCCGACCTCGACCCCGTCGACCTGCGGACCCTGGAGCGGGCCGCGCTCGTCACCTCCCTGCTGCTGCTCGCCCGCCGCTCGGCCGGCGAGGCGGAGGAGCGGGTACGGGGCGAGCTGCTGGACGACCTCCTCGACGCCCCCGACCGCGACCGCCGCCTGCTCCGCGAGCGCGCCGCCCGCCTCCGTGCCGACAGCGACGCCCCCCACGTGGTGCTCGCCGCCCGCGTCGACCGGGCCGGCCCCGGAAGCGGCACCGAGCCGCCCGGCCGCGAGAGCGCCGACCGGCAGCGCCTCCGGTCCGCCGCCTCCCACCTCGCCGCCACCCGCCGCGGCCTCGCCTCCGCCCGCGACGGCGGTACCGTGCTCCTGCTGCCGCTGGGCCCCGGCGAGGACGCCGCCGAACTGGCCCGGCAGACCGCGGCCCAGCTCGGCGGCGCCCTCCGCGAACCCGTCACCGTCGGAGCCTCCGCGCCCGTCCGCGACCCGCTCGACCACCCCGACCGGGTGGCCGCCGCCTACCAGGAGGCCCGCCGCTGCCTCGACGCGCTCCGGGTGCTGCACCGCGCCGGCGAGGGCGCCGCGGCCGAGGACCTGGGCTTCCTCGGCCTGCTCCTCGCCGACAGCCGGGACATCGGCGGCTTCGTGGAGCGCACGATCGGCCAGGTCGTCGCGTACGACCGGCGGCGCGGCACCGACCTCGTGCGCACCCTGGACGCCTACTTCGCCTGCGGCATGAGCCCCGCGCGCACCAAGGACGACCTGCACGTGCACGTGAACACGGTGGCGCAGCGGCTGGAGCGGGTGGGCCGGCTCCTGGGCCCGGACTGGCAGGCGCCGCCCCGCGCCCTGGAGATCCAGCTGGCGCTCCGCCTGCACGCCCTGTCGGCGCCGGCCGCCCGCGACTGAACCGCGCGCGGTCGGCCTCTTCGTGTTAGGGTGGGAAGTGTTGCAGTTGTGGTACCCATGAACCTATGTGCGCCTGACCGGAATGCTTTTCCGCAGGCGCATATTTCGTTTTACCGGCATCTCCGGATGGGGCCTCTGCCTTACAGAAGGAGAAAGTCATGGCACAGGGAACCGTGAAGTGGTTCAACTCGGAAAAGGGCTTCGGCTTCATCGAGCAGGACGGTGGCGGTCCGGACGTGTTCGCCCACTACTCGAACATCGCGACGAGCGGCTTCCGTGAGCTCCAGGAGGGCCAGCGAGTCTCGTTCGACGTCACCCAGGGCCAGAAGGGCCCGCAGGCCGAGAACATCGTTCCCGCCTGATCACCGGACGCCCTAGTCCGTCACTCGCCGGGGTTCGCGCCGTGAGGGCGCGGACCCCGGTTTGTGCTGTACGCGGCCGGTGCGGCGCCGTGCGCGGCCCGTGCCGCCCGTGGTGCGTGCAGTTCGCAGTTCGTGCAGTCCGTAGTTCGTGCAGTCCGTGGTTCGTGCAGTTCGAAGAAAGGCAGAGAAATCTATGTCCCGTAGGCCCCGGAAGCCGGGCAAGCGCGTCCCCGCCACCGCCTCGGCCCAGGTGCCGTCGCCGGCCTCGTCCGGCGAGTTCCGGGTGCCGGAGAGCGTGACGCCGCCGCTGCCCGCCGTGGACGACTTCGCCCGTCTCGACATGCCCGCCGGGCTGCACACGACCCTCGCCGCGCAGGGCGTGACCACGCCCTTCCCCATCCAGGGCGCCACCCTGCCGGACTCGCTCGCCGGCCGTGACGTGCTGGCGCGCGGCCGGACGGGCTCCGGCAAGACCCTCGCCTTCGGGCTGGCGCTGCTGGCCCGCACGGCCGGGCTGCGGGCCCGGCCGACGGCCCCGCTCGCGCTGGTGCTCGTGCCGACCCGCGAGCTGGCCCAGCAGGTCACCGACTCCCTCGCCCCGTACGCGACCGCCGTGAACCTGCGGATGACGACCGTCGTCGGCGGACTGTCGATCACCAAGCAGGCCACCGCGCTGCGGCGCGGCGCCGAGGTGGTCGTGGCGAGCCCCGGCCGGCTGAACGACCTGGTGGAGCGCGGCGACTGCGTCCTCGACGACGTCCGGATCACGGTCCTCGACGAGGCCGACCAGATGACCGACATGGGCTTCCTGCCGCAGATCACCAAGCTGATCACCCAGGTGCGGCCGGACGGGCAGCGGATGCTGTTCTCCGCCACCCTGGACCAGAACATCGACAAGCTCGTCAAGCGCTTCCTCACCGACCCCGTGGTCCACTCCGTGGACCCGTCCGCCGGTGCGGTGACCACGATGGAGCACCACGTCCTCCACGTGCAGGACGCGACAGACAAGAAGGCCGTCACCACCCGCATCGCGGCCCGCGACGGCCGGGTCATCCTCTTCCTCGACACCAAGCGGTCGGCGGACCGGCTCGCCAAGCGGCTGCTCTCCGTCGGCGTCCGCGCGGCGGCCCTGCACGGCGGCCGGACCCAGCCGCAGCGCACCCGGACCCTGGAGCAGTTCAAGACGGGGCACGTCACCGCGCTGGTGGCGACGAACGTCGCCGCCCGCGGCATCCACATCGACGACCTCGACCTGGTCGTGAACGTCGACCCGCCGGCCGACCACAAGGACTACCTGCACCGCGGCGGCCGGACCGCCCGGGCCGGCGGCTCCGGCAGCGTCGTGACGCTCGTCCTGCCCGAGCAGAAGCACGAGTTCAGCCGGCTCATGAAGGACGCCGGCATCCAGCCCCGTACCCTCCGCGTGAAGTCCAGCGACGAGGAACTGGCCACCCTCACCGGCGCCCGCGAGCCGTCCGGCGTCGCCGTCACCCTGGAGGTGCCGCAGCCGGCCGCCCCGGCCGCGTCCCGGCCCGCCCGCGCGTCCACCGGCGACGGCGGCCGTCCGTCGCGGCGCCGCCGCGGCGGCGGTGCCGGAGCGGCGCCGAAGAGCGAGGCGTCCGCCGGCACGGGCGCGCGCGGCACCGGCC